>DASQDO010000526.1:0-2950 GCA_035634135.1 Actinomycetota bacterium | reverse complement strand
GTGCTTCTTCTCCTTGAGCTCGACCTCGGTCGCGGCCCCCACCTTGAGGACGGCCACGCCACCCGACATCTTCGCCAGACGCTCCTGGAGCTTCTCGCGGTCCCAGTCGGAGTCGGTCCGCTCGATCTCGGCCTTGATCTGCTCGATCCGGCCGCGGATGTCGGACTCCTCGCCCTGACCCTCGACGAACGTCGTGGCGTCCTTCGTGATGACGGCCTTGCGCGCCCGGCCGAGCATGTCCAGCGTCACGTTCTCGAGCTTGAGCCCGATCTCCTCGGAGATGACCTGGCCGCCCGTGAGGATCGCGATGTCCTGGAGCATGGCCTTGCGGCGGTCGCCGAAGCCCGGTGCCTTGACGGCGACCGAGGCGAACGTTCCGCGGATGCGGTTGACGACGAGCGTCGCGAGGGCCTCGCCCTCGACGTCCTCGGCGATGATGATCAGCTGCTTGCCGGACTGCATGACCTTCTCGAGCACGGGGAGCAGGTCGCGGACCGAGCTGATCTTCTGCTGCGCGATCAGGATGTACGGGTCCTCGACCACGGCCTCCATGCGGTCCTGGTCGGTTACGAAGTACGGCGAGATGTAGCCCTTGTCGAACTGCATCCCCTCGACGAGCTCGAGCTCGAGGCCGACGGTGTTGCTCTCCTCGACCGTGATGACGCCGTCCTTGCCGACCTTGTCCATCGCCTCGGCGACCAGCTCGCCAATGTCGGGGTCGTTGTTGGCGGAGATGCTCGCGACGTGCGCGATCTCCTCGCGGCCCTCGACGTCGCGCGACTGAGCCTTGATCGCGTCGACGGCTGCGGCCACGGCCTTCTCGATCCCGCGCTTGATGCCCATCGGGTTCGCGCCGGCGGCGACGCTCTGTAGCCCCGCCTTCACCATCGCCTGGGCGAGGACGGTCGCGGTCGTCGTGCCGTCACCGGCGACGTCGTTGGTCTTGCTCGCTACTTCCTTGACGAGCTGGGCCCCCATGTTCTCCCACGGGTCCTCGAGCTCGATCTCCTTGGCAATCGTCACGCCGTCGTTCGTGATCGTCGGCGCGCCCCACTTCTTGTCGAGGACGACGTTGCGGCCGCGGGGGCCGAGCGTCACGCGCACCGCGTTGGCGAGGCGGTTGACGCCCTGCTCGAGACCGCGGCGCGCTTCCTCGTCGAATCGGACCAGCTTTGGCATGTGTTCGTTTCCCCTCTGTGGTGGTCTTAGCTGCCGACGATGGCGAGCACGTCACGGGACGAGAGGATCAGCAGCTCGTCGCCGTCGACCTTGATCTCGGTGCCGCCGTACTTCGAGTACATGACGCGGTCGCCGACCTTGATGTCCATCGGGACGATCTCGCCGGTGTCGCTGCGCTTGCCGGGGCCGATCGCGAGGACGGTGCCCTCCTGGGGCTTCTCCTTCGCCGTGTCGGGGATGACGATGCCCGAGACGGTGGTCTCCTGGCCCTCCTCGGGCCGGACGAGGATGCGGTCCTCCAGCGGCTTGATGTTCGTGGCCATCTGCTACCTCCTACTAAGGTGTTAGCACTCTGACTGCCTGAGTGCTAAGAGTAAGCCGAGGGGGCCGGGGGGTCAAACAGGGGCACGACGGCGGTCGTTGGCGCGCAATGCACGGATGCCGTACGCAGCGCGCCGACGAAGCCCGCCCGTCGCTATGCTCGGCGCCAGGTGGATGCGGCGGCGCCGGCGGCAGCCGGCAGGATGGGGATCTGGGTCGCCCGGGTCGCGAAGGCCCTCTTCGTCGTCGCCCTCGTCGGGGCCGTCTGGGGCTACGAGTACCTGAAGCACTACGACCCCTTCGTCCACGGCAGCGGGTCGCTGGGGGTTTCCTCCAAGAGCGACGTCGAGATCGACACCCTTGCGGGCAGCCAGTACCTCCTCCGGCACGAAGAGGGTGAGAAGTTCTACGCGTGGACGACCCTCCACAACGAAGGCAGGTGGGCGGTCACCATCGAGCGGATCAAGACGCCCGATTTCGGAGAGATCGACGTCACGGGCGTGTTCGTCGACCCCACCTGGGAAGCGACCGGAGACGACCTGCAGGCGTTCGAGGCCACGCGGCTCGATTCCGGCGAGACCCTCCAGCTCGGGATCGAGATGCGCTACGGCCCCTGCCGGATCGGCGCGGGCGACTCGATGGGGATCGACTCACTCCCGATGAGGTACTCGCTACTCGGGATGACGCGGCACACTGACCTGGACCTCGGATACTTCCTCATCGTCCGGGGCTACCAGGGCCGGGTGTGTGCCGACCCCGACAACCCGAGACTGGACGTCGACTAGGCCAGGGGGAGGTTCGGGTCCGGGGCTACGTCTAGGCTCGAGTAGGCCCCCCGGCGCAGCATCGCCGTCCCGCAGGCGGCGATCATCGCCGCGTTGTCCGTGCAGAGCTCCATCGGCGGGACCGTGAGCTTCACGTTCGCCGCCTCGCAGGCGGCCGCCATCCCCGAGCGCAGCCCCGAGTTCGCCGCGACCCCGCCGACCAAGAAGAGCCGGTCGACGCCCGCGTGCTCGACCGCGGCCATCGTCTTCGCCACCTGGACGTCGACCACGGCCTGCTGGAACGACGCCGCGACGTCCTCGACCGAGATCGCCTCGCCCGAGGCCTCCTGCTTGCGGACGTAGTTGATCACCGAGGTCTTGAGCCCGGAGTACGAGACGTCGAAGCCGGGCTCGTTCATCATCGCCCGCGGGAACTTGATCGCCGCGGGGTTGCCGAGCAGCGACAGCCGGTCGATCTCGGGCCCCCCCGGGTAGTCGAGCCCGAGGAACCGGGCGACCTTGTCGAACGCCTCGCCCGCGGCGTCGTCGAGGGTCCCGCCGAGGATCTCGTACGCACCGTGGTTCACCGCGTGCACGATCAGCGTGTGCCCGCCGGAGATGATCAGCGAGACCGCCGGGTACGTCGCGTCCGGCTCGACCAGAAGGGCCGAGTACAGGTGGGCCTC
>DASQDO010000525.1:0-6569 GCA_035634135.1 Actinomycetota bacterium | reverse complement strand
GGCGAGGACCGGTGCGCCAACGACGACGGCCCTCCGAAGCCGCGCACGCCGGACGATGCGCCGGCGAGGGAGCACGCCGGCGCGCAGCTGCTGGTCCGTCCGGTCGCCGAGCTCTCTCAGCCTTCTCTCGATGTCATCCATCGTTCTCTCCGTTCATGCTCCTCAGCGTCTCCAGGCCTCTTCCGACGAGCGACCGCACCGCCTTCGCCGACGTGCCGAGCGCGTCCGCGACGTCCGCCTCGCCCAGGTCCTCGCAGTAGCGCAGGACGACCGCGGCTCTCTGGCGCGGGGGCAGCTTCAGCAGCTGCGCGTGGAGCTCGTCGCGGACCTCGACGTCCGGGAGCCCCGTCGTAGACGGCGCCGCTCCGCGCCCGCTCGAGACGAAGGCGCGGAGCCGGCCCTGCCGGCGATACTCGTTCTTCGCCAGGTTGACGATCGACCGTGTCAGATAGGACCGCAGGGTCCCCGTCTCGCGGACGTGCCGCACGCGGGCCAGCAGGCGGACGAAGGCGTCCTGGACGAGGTCCTCGGCCTGTGCGTGGCTGCCGGTGAGCAGGTAGGCGAGCCGGAACGCCGCCCGCCCGTGGTCCCTGTAGAGGTCGTCCACGGCGGTCTGCCTCCGCCCGGTCTCCACTGCCGCCCCTCCCGCGCCCACACGAGAACCCGCCGCCGTCATACCAATAGGACACCGCGGCCCCCGGAGAGGTCTCGCGGCGGCGGTAGCAGCCGCTCCCGGCGTACTCTTCCTACAGAACGAGCAACCGACTCCCCAGGGTGGTCACCGCTTGGGCCTTTTGCGCCGGATCTCCGAGATGAGAGAGGACCACATCCTCTCCTACGCCCGTCCCCATCTGGAGGACGGTGAGGAGATCGCGCACTGGGTCCGGGCCCGGCACCCCGAGAAGCGGCGGGCCGAGGGCTTCATGTTCGTCACGGCGAAGCGCTTCATCATCTGCTGGACGGGCAGCGACCTCGAGCCGCACTCGGTCCAGTGGCAGGAGATCGAGGCGTGGGGGGTCGACGACGAGGCGCGCGGGGGCCCGGTGCTGTTCATCGAGCGGGACCACTCGCCGGCGGTCGCACAGATGCCGGTGACGACGAACGAGATGGCCGACACGGTCTCCTACTTCGTCCGCGAGTTCGCGAGCCGCGCCCCGGCGCCGGTCGACCCTCCTCAGGAGGACCTCTGGCGCAGACGCTATTCGCCGCGCTCGGACGTGAACGTGTCGCCGGAGCAGCGGTCTATCGCCGCGCAGGCGCGCAGAGCCGTCGTGACCGTGATCGGCCTCCTGCTCACCGTCGGAGGGATCGCGATCATCCCGTTGCCCGGCCCCTGGTCTTTCCCGGTCATCCTGGCGGGGCTCGCCGTCCTCGCGAGCGAGTTCGACTGGGCGAAGGACGTGCGCGACTGGGCCAGGGAGCGGTACAAGGCGGCCAAACAGATGATCCGGTCGCGGCGCGCCCAGGATTGACGCGCTCCGACGAGGACTTCATGCGGCTCGCGCTGGACGAGGCGGCCGCCGCCCCCGACCACGACGACGTCCCGATCGGCGCCGTAGTCGTCCACTCCGGCGAGGTGCTCGCTGCCGCGCGCAACGAGCGCGAGTTACGGGGCGATCCGACCGCGCACGCGGAGGTGCTCGCGCTGAGGGCCGCGGCTGCGGAGCTCGGGACCTGGAGGCTCGGCGGCGCGACCGTCTACGTGACGCTCGAGCCGTGCCCCATGTGCGCCGGCGCGCTCGTCCTGGCGCGCGTCGCGCGGCTCGTCTACGGGCCGCAGGACCCGCGCGCGGGGGCCGCGTACTCGCTCTACAACGTCGTGCAGGACCCGCGGCTGAACCACCAGGTCGAGGTTGCAGCCGGGGTCCTCGAGGAGGAGTGCGCGGCGCTCCTGACGGCGTTCTTCCAAGGGAAGAGGCACCGGTAGCGCTCGTATACTCGACGGCCCAGGTGGGGTACCGAAGCGGCCATAACGGGATCGCCTCGAAAGCGATTGAGGGTTCACGCCCTCCGCGGGTTCAAATCCCGCCCCCACCGCGGATTTAGACTCCCGCCCGGAGGCGTGCGAGAGCGGCCGAATCGGCACGACTGGAAATCGTGTGACCCGAGAGGGTCCAAGGGTTCAAATCCCTTCGCCTCCGCCATTCGGCCGGCCCGGGCTATCCTGGCCTCGGCCGTGCTAGGCGGGGGGCTCGGGGTCCCCTGAACCGGAAACCCTCGATACGCCGGGTCGATTACTCGCTTGCGGCTTTGGAAGGACCGGGCAGCCCCCGGAAAGCAGTGTCGATGGTCGGGTCCTGCGCGACTCGGAGCCGTGAACCCGGTCAGGCCCGGAAGGGAGCAGCCGTAAGCGGTGTCCCGGGAGTGCCGCAGGGTCGCCCGGCCGGAGCCGGCTGCCGGGGATAGCGACGGCCATTCCAGAGTCCAGAGCGGGGCGCACGGCCATTTTTCGTTCCCGTGGGGGTGCGGGCGCGGCCCTCTAGATTTGTCAGACATTTGTCTGACGATCTCCGAGGCACCGCATTGGGTCCCGCGGCGCGACGCTAGGTCGGGATGGACGTCGTCTGGAACGCCCTCCACTAGCGATCCTTTTTCGCGATCCGGGGCCGCGCGTCGTACCCAAGCATTACGTTAGCGACGTGGCGTATCTCTCCCTCTACCGCAAGTGGCGGCCCGAGACGTTCGACGACATCCTCGGCCAGGAGCACGTCTCCAAGACCCTCGCCAACGCCATCGTCGAGGACCGCGTCGCGCATGCGTACCTCTTCACCGGCCCCCGCGGGACCGGCAAGACCAGCACCGCCCGCATCCTCGCCAAGGCGTTGAACTGCGAGCAGGGCCCGACGCCGTCGCCGTGCGGCAAGTGCGAGTCGTGTCGCGCGATCTCCGATGGCTCGTCGCTCGACGTGATCGAGATGGACGCGGCCTCGCACTCCAAGGTCGACGAGACCCGCGAGATCCTCGCCGGCGTCCCGCTCGCCACCGCCGGGGGCCGCAAGAAGGTCTACGTGATCGACGAGGTCCACATGCTCTCGGCGGGGTCGTTCAACGCGCTGCTGAAGACGCTCGAGGAGCCCCCGCCGCACGTCGTCTTCATCCTCGCCACGACCGAGGCCCACAAGGTCCTCCAGACGATCGTCTCGCGCACTCAGCGGTTCGACTTCCGGCGGATCACGGCCGAGGTGCTCGAGGGTCTCCTCCAGCGCGTCGCCCGCGAGGAGAAGATCGACGTCGACGAAGCCGCGCTCGCGGCCGTCGCCCGCCACGCGGAGGGGAGCGCACGCGACGCGCTGTCGGCGCTGGACCAGCTCTCGAGCCTCGGCCACGCGATCACCTCCGCCGACGCAGAGGCGCTGCTCGGCGAACGCGGTGAGGACGCGCAGTGGGCCGTGTTCGAGGCGATCGCGTCGGGCGACGTC
Source organism: Actinomycetota bacterium (assembly GCA_035634135.1). Lineage (GTDB taxonomy): Bacteria > Actinomycetota > CADDZG01 > CADDZG01 > WHSQ01 > JALZEG01. The sequence continues at coordinate 3,150 of DASQDO010000525.1, read as the reverse complement.
GGACGCGTCTTCACAGAGGTCTCGGGCCAGGTCGAAGCCGGGGCCGACATCCGCCAGCTGACGCTGTCCGCGCTGAACCACGCGCGCTCGTTGCTGCTCGTGAAGACCGCGCCGGAGGCGGACTCGCTGCTCGACCTCGCGATGCAGGACGCCGAGCGTCTGAAGTCCCAGGCCGAGTCCTTCACGCCCGGCTCCCTGCTGCGCACGATCGACCTGCTCGGCAAGGCGATCGTCGACATGCGCAATGCGCCGAACCACCGGCTGCTGCTCGAGGTGGCGCTCGTGCGCGCCGCCGACCCCGAGACCGACCCCTCGGCCGGCGGCCTCCTGGGCCGGATCGAGCGGCTCGAGCGCCGCCTGGGGATCGAGGGAGCCGCCCCGGCCCCCGAGCCCGCCCCCCGCACGGCAGCCCCGCCCGCCGCGAAGCCGGCGCCCACCGAAGCCCCCCGCAAGGCGGCCCCGCCCCCGGCGGCGAAGGCGGCGCCCGCCGAGGCCCCGGCCAGCTGGGGAGAGCCCACGGCCCCGGCTCCCACCCCCGAGCGAGCTCCGGAACCAGCCAAGGCCCCGGCCGAAGCTCCGGCGGCCGAAGCACCCGCAGAGCCCGAGGCGCCCGCACCGGCTCCGGTCGCCCCCGCCGCCGTCGGGCTCGGCCACGTCCGCGACGCCTGGGAGGCGACCCTCCAAGAGGTGAAGCGGCGCAGCCGGAGGGTCGCCGCCTACGTCACGCCGTCGCACCCGGTCCGCTTCGAGAACGACGTCTTGGTGGTCGAGGTCCAGTCCGAGTTCCACAAGGACGCGATGACCGACGACAAGAACCGCTCGATGCTCGCCGACGCGATCCACGCGGCCCTTGGAATCCGGCCCCCGCTCCGCTTCGCCGCCCGCGGCGCGCAGCCCGAGGCTGCTCCGGCGCCCGCGGAGGAGACGGCTATGGACGATTATGCGGACGCGACCGCGGCCGACGCGGCCCAGCACGACCCGGTCGAGCTGATAAAGAAGGGCTTCCGCGCCGAGGTCGTCGAGGACCGCATCGGGCCCCCTCTATAGAGGAGACTGGCGACATGGGACGAGACATCCAGAAGATGATGAAGCAGGCCCAGAAGATGGCGGCCGAGATGCAGAAGGCCCAGGAGGGCCTGGCCGACATCGAGGTCGAGGGCACCGCAGGCGGCGGGGCCGTCAAGGTCACGGCTACAGCCGACCTCAACGTCACGGGCGTGACGATCGACCCCGGCTTCTTCGAGGGCGAGCCGGACGCCGACGACCTCGAGATGCTCGGCGACACGATCACGGCCGCCGTGAACGACGCGCTCGGGAACGCCCGCGAGGCCCAGGAGAAGACGCTCGGCCCGATCGCCGGTGGTATCGGCGGGCTCGGCATCCCGGGCCTCTAGGCGGTGTTCGCCGGTCCCGTCCAGGACTTGATCGACCAGCTCGCCCGGCTCCCCGGCATCGGCCCGAAGAGCGCGCAGCGGGTCGCGTTCCACCTTCTCAAGGCGACTCCGCAGGAGGCTCGCCTGCTGGCGGACGCCATCGTGACGGTCAAAGAGAAGGTCCGGCTCTGCACCGTGTGCTTCAACGTCTCGGACCAGGAGGTCTGCGAGTACTGCCGGGACACCCGCCGGGACCAGTCGACGATCTGCGTCGTCCAGGAGCCTCCCGACATCGTCGCCGTCGAGCGGACGCGCGAGTACCGCGGCGTGTACCACGTGCTCCAGGGCGCGATCTCGCCGATCGAGGGGATCGGGCCGGAGGACCTCAGGGTGGCCGAGCTGCTCGAGCGGCTCCGGGCCGACGAGCACGGCGTCCGGCCGGTGAAGGAGGTCATCGTGGCGACCAACCCCAACACCGAGGGGAGCGCTACCGCGATGTACATCGGGGGCCTGATCGGGCCGCTCGGCGTGACGGTCACGAGGCTGGCGAGCGGTCTGCCGGTGGGCGGCGACCTCGAGTACGCCGACGAGGTCACGCTGGGGCGAGCCCTTGAGGGCCGGCGACCGATCTAAGAGGGATGGGGGGCCCGGTAGGGCCATTGCCCCCGGCGCCGTCGAGGCGGAGAATGGGGACGTGGCGCCGAGTCGGTGCGCCTAATCTCCCGGTTTTGGGTGGAAAGATTTGCCTTGTGCTGCTATAAGTTTGTGACGCAGCGTGAGTGGGCAAATGCGGAAACGTAGGTTGCTTAGCTAAGGACGGACATGGCGAAGTCACACAGATACGTGAGCATCAAGCCCTATCTACCCCACGCTCTGGCCGCCACGGCGGCCGTGATCGCCGTCCCCGTGGCGGCCGTGGCGCTGCTCGCCTCGATGATGGACACGCCGCCGGCGACGCTCGCCGTGGCGTTCCTCGCCCTCGGCGTGGCGATCGGGGTCTTCCTCGCCGGCTCCCACGTGTGGTCGAAGCATCCCGACTCGGCCGACATCGCCTTCGGCGACCTCATGATCTGGGGCTGGCTCCGTCGCCGGTCCGCCGAAGCCCGCCTCGCCGACAACACCCGGCTCCTCGGCCTCGACCGCTCGGGGCACCCGGAGGCCGAGCCCGTCGAGATCTCCCGCGAGGAGCAGATGAAGGTCCTGCGGGACCTCACCTCGGCCCTCGAGTCCAAGGACCCCTACACGCACGGCCACTCCCGCCGCGTCGAGCGCCACGTGCTCCGCACGGGGGCCGCGATGGGGCTGACCGTCGAGCAGATCGAAGAGCTCCGCAAGGCGGCGGCGCTCCACGACGTCGGCAAGATCCGGGTCCCGGACCGCGTGCTGCGCAAGCCGGGCCAGCTGACGATCGAAGAGCGCGCGCTCGTCGAGGAGCACGTCGTCGTGGGGGCATGGATGGTCTCGAGCGTCGGCGACGCCGACGTGATCGCCGGCGTGCGCCACCACCACGAGCGGTGGGACGGGCGCGGCTACCCCGACGGGCTGATGGGTGTCGAGATCCCGCTCTACTCGCGGATCATCGCGGTGGCCGACGCGTACGACGCGATGACGTCGACGCGCCCGTACCGCGCGAGCATCGGACGCGACAAGGCCGTCGACGTGCTGTGGGCCGAGGCCGGTATCCAGTTCGACCCGATGGTCGTCGAGGCGTTCGTCGCCGCGCTGCCGACCCGTGCAACGGTGGCGGGGCTCATGGCGCTGTTCGCGGCCCCCTCGT
>DASQDO010000524.1:0-5049 GCA_035634135.1 Actinomycetota bacterium | reverse complement strand
GGCGTTCGAGGAGGGCATCGGCTTCGACGGCTCGGCGATCGAGGGCTACGCCCGGGTCCAGGAGTCCGACATGCTCGCCCGCCCCGACGCCACGACGTTCCAGATCATGCGTAACACCGGGGGCCGCGAGGACGCCGGCGCCCGCATGTTCTGCGACATCTACACGCCCGACGGACGGCCGTTCTGGGGGGACCCGCGCTACGTGCTCCGGCGCAACCTCGACCGGGCCGCCGAGCGTGGGTTCACGTTCTACGTCCACCCCGAGATGGAGTTCTTCGTCTTCCGCAGCCCCCAGGACGCCACGCCGATCGACGCCGGCGGCTACTTCGACCTCACGCCGCAGGGCGCGACGCAGGACCTCCGGCGCGACACGATCGAGGCGCTGGAACGCATGGGGATACCGGTCGAGTTCTCGCACCACGAGGTCGCGCCGTCGCAGCACGAGATCGACCTCCGGCACGCCGACGCGCTCACGATGGCCGACTCCGTGATGACGTTTCGAGTCGCCGTGAAGGAGCTCGCCGCCGAGCGCGACATGTACGCGACGTTCATGCCGAAGCCGCGCACGGACCTGCCGGGGTCGGGGATGCACACGCACATGTCGTTGTTCGAGGGGAACCAGAACGCGTTCCACGACTCGTCGGACGAGTACCACCTGTCGAAGGTGGCCAAGGCGTTCATCGCCGGTGTGCTGCGACACGCTCGTGAGATCACCGCGGTCACGAACCAGTGGGTGAACTCGTACAAGCGGCTGACGCTAGGGCCGGGCTACCCGGTCACCGAGGCCCCCGTGTACGTGTGCTGGGGACGGCACAACCGCTCGGCGCTCGTGCGCGTCCCGATGTACAAGCCGCGCAAGGGACAGTCGACGCGCATCGAGCTGCGCTCGCCCGACCCGGCATGCAACCCGTACCTCGCGTTCTCCGTGATCCTCGCCGCGGGGATGAAGGGGATCGACGAGGGCTACGACCTGCCCGACGAGGCTACCGACAACATCTACGAGATGACGGACTCGGAGCGCCGCGCCCGCGGCGTCGTGCAGCTGCCCGACGACCGCTACGAGGCGGTCAGGGAGATGGAGTCGTCGGAGCTCGTGGCGGAAGCCCTCGGAGAAGAGGTCTTCGCGTATCTCCTGCGCAACAAGAGGGCCGAGTGGGAGCAGTACAAGTCGTACGTCTCGCCGTACGAGGTCGAGCGCTACCTGCCGCTGCTCTAGCGCGGGCGGCCTCGGCCGGACGCCCGTCTACGTGGCGTCGCGGCGAGTCGCCGGGACCCTCGTGCCCGCGACCCAGCGCGGCCCCCAGTACGAGTCGTACAGCGACCGGATCTGCACGCCGCCGGAGGACGTCGAGGAGACGAACTTGCCGTCGCCGACGTAGATGCCCGCGTGGCCGACGCGCGCGCTCGTCGTCTTGTGGAAGACGAGGTCGCCCTCCTTCAGGTGCTCGCGCTTGTAGACGCGCTTGAAGCCCTCGCGCTTGCCCATCTCGAACTGCGCGTAGGAGCTGTGCGGCAGCGCCGCGCCGTGCTGCGAGAAGACCCAGCGCGTGAAGCCGGAGCAGTCGAACCCGCTCGGGCTTGTGCCTCCGTAGGAGTAGGGCGCGCCGATCTGCGTCCGGGCGCGCTGCTCGACGTGCGCGCGCTGCTCGACGTGGTCTTCCAGATGATGCGCCTGCGCCGTCGTGGCGCCGGTCGAGAGGGCGATCGCCGTGATGGCCGTCGCCACGTACGCCCGTGATCGGGTAGAGCCCGCGCTCATGCCCACCTCCGCTGTGGTCGCAACGTCCGGGCCCGGGACGCGTCGAAGCGCCGCTCGTAGACCCGCTTGCTCGTAAGGGCGCGACGCGAATGGCGCAGCCCTGGGGGCCCCTGGTTGAGGCCCGGATTCCGAGGCACCGTAGCGAACGAGCCGGATGCTCGCAACCGACGCCCTCAGAGAAGGACGGCCCGTTCTTTGTGGACGCGCGAGAAAGGGATGCGGCCGCGCACGGCGAGTAGGCTCGCCCCGGTCATGGATGCAGAGGCCCTCGGCACCGCACGCGCGCAGGCGGTGCGCAGTGCGAGCAAATCCCTCGCCGAGCTGGTCGACGAAGCAGCGCTGCTGCGCGACGACGCGCCGCTTCCGGATCGCGACGGATACGCATCGCTGATGCACGCCGCCCGCGCCGAGGGTGTCTCCGAGCTACGGCGCGCGAAACGCTTGCGTCTCCTCGAGATCGCGGCGCGCGACCTCTGCGGCGAGATCGCGCTCGAGGAGGTGGGGCGCGCGCTGGCCGATCTCGCCGACGCGTGCCTGACCGCGTCGCTCGAGGCGAACGACGGCGCGGACCGGCTCGGCGTGATCGCGATGGGGAAGCTCGGCGCCCGCGAGCTCAACTACGCGTCGGACATCGACGTCATGTTCGTGTCCGCCGGCGACCCCACGGAGGCGAAGCCGCTCGCGGAGGTGCTGTTGCACGAGCTCGGTGACTTCGCGCCGGAAGGCCAGGCCTTCCGCATCGACACGAACCTGCGCCCCGAAGGCCGCAGCGGCGCGCTCGTGCGATCGCCCGACGGCTACCTCGAGTACTACAACCGGTGGGCGAAGCCGTGGGAGTACCAGGCGCTGATCAAGGCGCGCCACGCCGCGGGCGCCGGCGTCGGGGCCGAGGTAGTCGAGCGCACGCGGCCGCTCGTCTTCCCGGCGGAGGTGCCGGCAGAGCGCGTGATGGCCGTCCGCAAGATGAAAGAGCGCGTCGAGACGCACGCGCAGAGGTCCGTACGGCGCGGGCGCAGCACCGAGTCCGACGACGTCAAGCTCGGCCCCGGCGGCATCCGGGACATCGAGTTCTCCGTCCAGCTGCTCCAGCTCGTACACGGAGGCACCGACGAGAGCGTCCGGTCGCCGGCGACGCTCGACGCCCTCGTGTCGCTCGTCGACGGCGGATACGTCGCCGAGGACGACGGTGCCGGGCTCGCGGTCGCGTACCGGTGGCTGCGCGGTGTCGAGCACCGGCTCCAGCTGTGGCAGGAGCGCCAGGTGCACCACCTCCCGCGGTCCGAAGAGGAGCGCGCCCAGATCGCCCGGGTGATGGGCTTCAAGGACACGCCGTCGGACAGCGCGCTCGAACGCTTCGAGTCGTATCACCGCGGCGTCTTGTCGGACGTGCGCAGCCGCTTCGAGAAGCTGTTCTACCGGCCGATGATCGAGTCGCTCGCCGACGGGATGGCGGCGCGGCTCCCGGAGGAGGCCCTGCGCGAACGGCTGAGGATCCTCGGCTTCCGCGACGTCGAACGGGCCGCGCGGACGCTGTCGGGTCTGGTGGCGGGCAGCTCACGGCGGGCACGTCTGTTCAAGGTGCTCACGCCCGCGCTGCTCCGGTCGTTGACCGCGACGCCGCAACCCGACGTCGGCCTGTTCGGTTTCCTCACGCTCGGCGAGGCGCTGGAGAACAGGCTCGACGCGCTCAACGCTCTGCGCGACAACCCGCCTGCTCTCGGCTCCCTCGCGCGCGTGCTCGGCAGCGGGAGGCTCCTCGGCGAAGTCCTCGCGCAGGTGCCCGACGAGCTCTCCCTGATCGTCGCCCCGCACGACGAGCCACGGCCCAAGGAGCGCGACCGTCTCGTGCGGGAGGCGCGCGCGTCGCTCGGATGGCGAGAGCCGGAGGCGCGGTGGGACGGGCTCCGTCGTTTCAAGCGACGCGAGATGTTGCGGATCTCGATCGCCGACGTCGGAGGCGACGTCGCGGTGGACGAGGTCGGGGCCGGCCTCGCCGACCTCGCGGACGCGTGCCTGTCGGCGGCGCTCGACGACCTCGACGTCCCGCTAACCGTCGTGGGGATGGGGAAGCTCGGGGGCCGCGAGCTCAACTACTCCTCCGACGTCGACGTGATGTTCCTGCACGACTCCGATCCCGCCGCGGCCGAGAAGGCGGCGGAGCAGCTGATGCGCGCGATAGGCGAGGTCACGCCGGAGGGCCAGGCCTTCCGCGTCGACGCCGCGCTGCGTCCGGAGGGCAAGGCCGGCCCGTTGGTGCGCTCGCTCGATTCGTACCTCGAGTACTACGAGCGGTGGAGCCGGCCGTGGGAGCACCTCGCGCTGTTGAAGGCCCGCGCCGCCGCAGGTGACGAAGAGCTCGGTGAGCGCTTCGTGGCCGCGACGCGTACGTATGCGTACCCGGCGAAGCTCCCACCGGACGCGCTCGGAGAGATCAGGCACCTCAAGGCGCGCATGGAGAAGGAAAGGGTGCCGCGCGGTGTGGACCCTCGCCGGCACCTCAAGTTCGGTCCCGGCGGGCTCGCGGACGTCGAGTTCTCCGCGCAGCTCCTGCAGCTACGGCACGCGCACGACCTCGACGAGCTTCGGGTGACGGGGACCGTCGCTGCGCTCGACGCGTGCTGGCGCGAGGGTCTCCTCGCGGACGCCGACGCGCTCCGGCTCGCCGAGGCGTACCGCTTCCTGATGAAGGCGCGCAACCGGATGTTCCTGATGGTGGGGCGGCCGCAGGACTCCCTGCCGTCGAAGCCCGAGGAGCTCGAGGCGCTGGGCGTGGCGATGGGCTACACCGACCAGCCCCGGCAGGAGATGGAGCAGGACTACCTGCGTCTGACGCGGCGCGCTCACAAGGTGGCCGAGCGGGTGATCTACGGCTAGATAGCGCGGGCGACGACGAGATAGAACAGGACGAAGCCCACGAGCAACGCGACGATCGTGAGCACCATCTTGCCCGTTGCCCGGAAGCCCTCGCGGCCGAGCCCGCCCATCACCGCGACGAGCGCAAGCAGGATCACGACGACCGGGATGAACCTCACGGCAGCGCTTCGAGCAGAGCGTCCACGGGGGCATTGTCCTCCGACCCCGTGGCTTGATGGCGGTAGAGGACCTCGCCGCCGGGGGCGACGACGAGCGCGCCTCCGAGCTGGAGGACGTCCTGCTTGGGGGCCGGGCGCCCCGCGCTGGTCCCGGTGACGAACGCCTTGAGCCCGCGGGCGACCTGCTTGGGGCCGGCGACGTCGAGGACGTTGCCGCGCTTCAGCTCGAGGGCCCGGTGCGTCTTTCTTTCCCGATCG
>DASQDO010000523.1:0-1833 GCA_035634135.1 Actinomycetota bacterium | reverse complement strand
AGAGGTAGAACTCCCACGGGTGGGGGCGCAGGCGCAGCTCGTCTACTTCGTGGGCCCTCTTGTAGTCCAGCCAGTGGTCGATCACGTCTTGCGTGAACACCCCGCCTTGCAGCAGGAAGTCGTGGTCCGCCTCGAGCGCGTCGAGGGCCGCGTCCAGCGATCCCGGGACCTGCGGGACGTTCGCAAGCTCCTCCGGCGGGAGCTCGTACAGGTCCTTGTCGACCGGCTCCGGCGGCTCGATCTTGTTCTTGATCCCGTCGAGCCCCGCCATCAACAGCGCCGGGAACGCGAGGTACGGGTTGCACGCCGCGTCGGGGCAGCGGAACTCGATCCTCTTGGACTTCGGCGACTTCGAGTAGAGCGGGATGCGAACGGCGGCCGAGCGGTTCCTCTGCGAGTACACGAGGTTGACCGGCGCCTCGTAGCCCGGCACCAGGCGCTTGAACGAGTTCGTCGTCGGCGCGCACAGCGCGAGCAACGCGGGCGCGTGCTCCAAGAGGCCCCCGATGTACCAGCGCGCGATGTCTGACAGCTGCGCGTAGCCGAGCTCGTCCCACATCAGTGACTCGTCGTCCTTCCACAGCGACTGGTGCACGTGCATGCCCGAGCCGTTGTCCTGGAAGATCGGCTTCGGCATGAACGTCACGGTCTTGCCGTGGCGCAGCGCGACGTTCTTGACGACGTACTTGTAGAGCATCAGCCGGTCGGCCATGTCGAGCAGCGACCCGAAGCCCATGTCGATCTCGGACTGCCCGGCGGTGCCGACCTCGTGGTGGTGCACCTCGACGGGGATGCCGAGGTCGCGCAGCGTCAGCACCATCTCCGACCGCAGGTCCTGGTAGTGGTCCATCGGCGGGACCGGGAAGTAGCCCTCCTTGTAGCGCGGCTTGTAGCCGAGGTTCCGGCCCTCTTCCTCGGCCCCCGAGTTCCACACGCCCTCGACCGCGCCGATGAAGTGGAACGAGCTGTGCTGGTTCTGGTCGAAGCGGATCGAGTCGAAGATGTAGAACTCGGCCTCGGGCCCGAAGTACGCGACGTCCGCGATCCCCGTCCCCTTGAGGTAGTCCTCGGCCTTGCGCGCGATGTAGCGCGGGTCACGCGAGTAGTGCTCGCCGGTCAGCGGGTCCTTCACGAACGCGTGGACGATCATCGTCGGATGCGTGCGGAACGGGTCCATGACCGCGGTCTCCGGGTCCGGGACGAGGATCATGTCCGACTCCTGGATCTCCTGGAAGCCGCGGATCGACGACCCGTCGAAACCGAAGCCCTCCTCGAACGCCTCCTCGGTGAACTCCTCGAACGGCATCGAGAAGTGCTGCATCAGGCCCGGAAGGTCGGAGAACCGGATGTCTACGAACTGGGCACCTGACTGCTGACCCAGCTTCAGGACGTCGGACGGGCTGGTTGCCATGCACTCCTCCTAAGGGAACGGGACGGTCTCGTATGCGTGCCGTCACCGTACGCGCGCGCCGTTTCCCGCCCGTTTCTGTCGCGTTACGACTGCGTAACGCCGAACCCCACGGCTACCAGTCGAGCCAGGCCTCGTCCGTCTCGGAGTCCGTGATAGCGGCGGCATTGGTTCCGTCGCGGCCGATCACGCCCACTTCGTGGCCCCCGTCGTTGAAGCCGAGGAAGGCGATCCGGCTCCCGTCCGGAGACCAGTCCGGCTGGATCCCGCCGACGTCGACGGTGGTCAGAAGGCGCTCCTCGCCGGTCTCGACGTCGACCACGGCGAGGCGCGTGTGGAAGTCGTCGGCGTCCACGAGGACCGTGAACGCGACCTCGGAACCGCCGGGCGACCACCTGGCCAGATAGGCAAACCCCTCGAGGTCC
>DASQDO010000522.1:0-6724 GCA_035634135.1 Actinomycetota bacterium | reverse complement strand
GCCCTCGTACTCGCCGCCGAGGGGGCTCGAGCGCAGGACGACGTAGTCGCCGAGGTTGAACGGCCGCACCATCAGCAGCACCATCCCGGCGAAGAAGTTGCCGAGCGTCTGCTGCGCCGCGATCCCGACCACGACACCCGTCAGCGCCCCCCCGAGCAGCAAGCCCTGTAGGTCGACCTTCAGCGCGCCGAGCGTCGACAGAACTACCGTCGCGTAGCCGACGAACGTGACCACGGTGCCGAGCGCCGCGCCGCGTTGGTCGCCGACGTGCTCTTCCATCGCCCGCCTCACCGCCTTGGCGAACGAACGGGTCGCGATCACGCCTGCGACGAGAAGCAGGACGGCGCCGGAGACCGCGAGCACGACCTCCGCCGCGTCGACGTCCTTCGCGTCGGGACCGCCGTCGGGGTTGGCGAAGAGCTGGCCCCGTGCGGCGACGACCATCCCCGCGATGGCGATGGCGCCGGCCACCACCCCGCGGACGATGTGCGGCCTCGCGGCGCGGCCCGGCGCCGCGATCCTTTTCGTGTCCATGGCGCGCAGGCTAACGCGGGCCCGGCGGGGCCTCCTCCGGCTCGGCCTCCTCGATCAGCACCTGCACCACACGCCGGCGGTGCATCGCACGCACCCGCAGCCGCCAGCCCTCGTGCTCGACGACGTCTCTCCGCCGCGGGATGCGCCCGAGCCTGCCCATGATGAACCCGGCGACCGTCTCGTACTCGCCCGGGGGGAGGTGGACGCCGAGCCGCTCCCCGGCCTCGTAGATCGGATAGCTCCCCGGCACGAGGAAGCGCCGCTCGCTGAGCTGCTCGACCCCGGCCTCGGAGAAGTCGTACTCGTCTCGGATCTCGCCGACGAGCTCCTCGAGCAGGTCCTCGAGCGTCACGATCCCCGCCGTGCCCCCGTGCTCGTCGACCACGAGCGCGAACTGGTGACGCTCGCGGCGCATGTCGACGAGCAGCGGGTGGAGGCGCAGCGACTCGGGCACGACGAGCATCTGACGGATCCACTTCCGCTCCAGAGGCTGCTCGCGGCCCCCGACCGGCATCTTCAAGAGATCCTTCGCGTGGACGAACCCGACGACGTTGTCGAGGTCGCCCGCGTAGACGGGGAAGCGCGAGTGGCCGGTAGCGAGCACGAAGCCCTCCAGCTCGGAAGGCGTGATCGTCGCGGGCACTGCGACCATCTCGGTGCGCGGCACCATGATCGAAGCCGCGTCGCGGGTCCCGAAGCCGATCGCTCCCGAGAGCAGGCGGTGCTCGAACGCGTCGACCATCCCCTCGCGAGCAGAGTCCGCGATCATCGCTCTCAGCTCGCCGGCGGTGTGGACCTCCGTCCGCTCCTCCTGAGGCTCGACGCCGAACAGGCGCGTGCCGACGTTCGCGATCATGTTGAGCCCCCGGATGACCGGGCGGAAGACGTTCGCGTAGATCCGCAGCGGCAGGGCGAGCCACAGAGCACTCTTCTCCGGCTCCGCGATCGCGACGTTCTTCGGCGCCATCTCGCCGATCACCATGTGGAAGAAGACGACGATCGTCAGCGCGATCACGAACGAGATCGAGTGCAACAGACCTTCAGAGAGGTCCACGACGGAATGGAGCGCGCTCTCGATCAGGTGCGCGACCGCGGGCTCGGCGACGGCGCCGAGGCCCAGCGACGCCATCGTGATCCCCAGCTGGACGCCGGCCAGGACGAACGACAGCTCCTTGATCGACTTCTGGGCGAGCCGGGCCTTCACGTCACCGCTCGCGGCCAGCCCGTCGATCTTCGTGCGCCGCGCCGCGATGACGGCGAACTCGGCCCCCACGAAGAACCCGTTCGCGGCGAGGAGCCCGAGCGCTATCAGGAGATACCAGCCGGTCACGGCTCCACGTCCTGGTCGTCGTCCCGGCCCGGCGGGGCCACGCACAGGACCTGCGAGATGCGGTGGCCGTCCATCTCGACGACCTTGAACTCCCACCCGTCGTAGGAGACGTGCTCGCCTCCCTCGGGGATGTGCTCGAGCCGGTCGAGCAGGAACCCCGCCAGCGTCTCGTAGTGGCCCTCCGGCATCTCGAACCCGCACGCGTCGGCGACCTCGCCGCGGTGCAGCAGCCCGGAGAGGAGGTGGATCCCCTCGGGCGGAGACGTCAGGCGTGCCTCGCCGCCGGGGTCGTACTCGTCCTCGATGTCGCCGACGATCTCCTCGAGCAGGTCCTCCATCGTCACGATCCCGGCGGTGCCCCCGTACTCGTCGGCGACGACCGCCATGTGCCTGCGCTGACGGCGCATCTCGAGCAGCAACGAAGCGAGCGGCCGCGACTCCGGCACGACCACCGGTTCCTGCATGACCTCGGACACCGGCGTCGCCGCGCGGCGGTCGATCGGGACGGCGTACCCGTCCTTCACGTAGACGATCCCCGTGACGTCGTCGAGATCCTTGCCGTAGACGGGAAAGCGCGAGAAGCCGCGCTCGACCGCGACGTCGAACATCTGCGCGACGGTGTCGTCCTCTTGCAGCGCGACGACGTTCACCCGCGGCACGAGCGCGTCGTCGGCGGACTTGTTGCCGAACTCGATCGACTTGGCGAGGAGCTCGAACTCCTCCTTAGGGAGCGCGCCCTCCTTGCGCGACGAGTGGATGAGCAGGTCCAGCTCCTCGAGGGACCGTACCGACAGCAGCTCCTCCTGCGGCTCGATCCCGAACCGACGCACGGTCCAGTTCGCGGCCGAGTTCAGGAACACGATCAACGGCCGGAACAGCCGGTTGATCCCGATCAGAGGACGGACGACGAGGAACGCGACGGTGAGCGGACGGGCCACCGCGAGGTTCTTCGGGACGAGCTCGGCGACGACCATCTCGAACGCCGTCGCTGCGACGAGCGCGACGGCGACCGACATCGGCAGCGACTCCGCGAGGAAGCCGACGAGCAGCGACGTGATCGTGATCCCGAGCTGGGCCCCCGACAGCTGGAACGACAGCGTCCTCAGCCCGTGCAGCGTCGCGATCGCGCTGCGGTTGCCTTCCTCGGCCAGTTGCTCGACGCGGGTCCGGTCCGCCGCGACGAGGGCGAACTCGCCCGCGACGAAGAAGGCGTGAGCGAGGATCAGCGCGAGGACTGCGACGAGCCTCCAGGTGCCGTCTATGGGAGCGACCGACGGGAGGCCGGATTCACCCGACTACCATGCCCGCATGAGCGGCGTGACCATCGACACGATCGTCAACCTGTGCAAGCGGCGGGGGATCGTCTTCCCCTCCAGCGAGATCTACGGCGGGCTGCGCTCGGCGTGGGACTGGGGGCCGCTCGGCGTCGAGCTCAAGCGCAACGTCAAGAACGAGTGGTGGCGCTCGATGGTCCACGAGCGGGACGACGTCGTGGGGCTCGAGGCCTCGATCCTGATGTCGCCGAAGGTCTGGGAGGCGTCCGGCCACGTCGCGACGTTCACGGACCCGCTGGTCGAGTGCACGAACTGCCACCACCGCTTCCGCGCCGACCACATCGACCTCGCCAAGGCGTGCCCGGACTGCGGGACCAAGGACTCGTGGACCGACCCCCGCCAGTTCAACCTCATGTTCAAGACCCACATGGGCCCGGTCGAGGACTCCTCGCACGTCGTCTACCTGCGTCCCGAGACCGCCCAGGGGATGTTCGTCGACTTCGCCACGGTCCAGACGACGTCGCGCAAGCGCATCCCGTTCGGGATCGCGCAGCAGGGCCGTTCGTTCCGCAACGAGATCACGCCGGGCAACTTCGTCTTCCGCACGCGCGAGTTCGAGCAGATGGAGATGGAGTTCTTCGTCAAGCCCGGGACCGACGACGAGTGGCAGGACTACTGGCTGAAGGAACGCATGCGCTGGTACACCGACCTCGGGATGGACCCCGAGAAGCTGCGGCTGCGCGAGCACGAGTCCGACGAGCTCTCCCACTACGCGAAGCGCACGTACGACATCGAGTACGACTTCCCGGGCATGGGCTGGTCCGAGCTCGAGGGCATCGCGAACCGCACCGACTTCGACCTGAAGGCGCACGCCGAGCACTCCGGCCAGGACCTCTCGTACTTCGACCCGGACACGCAGGAGCGTTACGTCCCCTACGTGATCGAGCCGGCCGTCGGCGTCGAGAGGCCGACCATGGCGTTCCTGCTCGACGCCTACCACGAGGAGGAGGCGCCGACCGCTTCGGGCAAGACCGAGAAGCGCACGGTGCTGAAGCTGCACAAGAGGCTCGCGCCGACGAAGGTGGCGGTGCTCCCGCTCAGCAAGCACGCAGACCTGATGCCGGTGGCCGAGAAGCTGGCCGCGGAGGTGCGGCCGCACTTCGTCACCGAGCTCGACGTCACGCAGAGCATCGGCAAGCGCTATCGGCGCCAGGACGAGGTCGGAACCCCCTTCTGCGTGACGGTCGACTTCGACTCGCTAGAGGACCGGCAGGTCACCGTCCGCGAGCGCGACTCGATGGAGCAAGAGCGGATACCGATGGAAGGCCTGGTCGAATACCTGCGAAAGAGGTTCTAACCATGCGCAGCAAGGTGAGCGGCAAGGTACTCGTGCACGACGCGCCGGCGAACGGCGCGACCGTAGAGCTCCACAACTCCTCCGGAGACGTCGTCACCCAGGTGATGGTCGGCGACGACGGGACCTACGCCTTCCACGTGAGCGAGGGGGCCTGGTCGCTCAACGCGTGGGACGCGCACGGCCACCGGGGTTCGGCCCCCGTCACCCTGGGGGAAGGTGAGGAGAAGAACGTAGACGTCGTGCTCGGCCACTAACTTCTCAACGAGGGGGTCCTTCGCACCATGACGAAGTGGGTCTACCAATTCGAAGAGGGCGACAGGTCCCAGAAGAACCTCCTCGGGGGCAAGGGGGCGAACCTCGCCGAGATGACGAACCTCGGCCTCCCCGTTCCGCCCGGCTTCACGATCACGACCGAGGCCTGCAACGCCTACCGCGAGGGCGGTCAGGAGTTCCCGAACGGCCTTCCCGACGAGGTCCGCGAGAACGTGAAGTTCCTCGAGGAGAAGATGGGGCGGGGGCTCGGCGACGAGCGCGACCCGCTCCTCGTCTCGGTTCGCTCGGGGGCGCCCTTCTCGATGCCCGGGATGATGGACACGGTCCTCAACGTCGGGCTGAACGACGAGTCGGTCGCCGGCCTCGCGCAGCAGACCGGTGACGAGCGCTTCGCCTGGGATTCCTATCGCCGCCTGGTCCAGATGTACGGCAAGACCGTGCTCGGGATCGAGGGCGACCTGTTCGAGGACGCGCTCGAAGAGGCGAAGCACAAGAAGAAAGTGAGCAACGACGTCGACCTAGACGTGCGCGACCTGAAGGCCCTCGTCAAGACGTTCAAGGGCATCGTGCGCAAGGCGGGGTTCGCGTTCCCCGACAAGCCCGAAGAGCAGCTCATGGGCGCGATCGAGGCCGTCTTCAAGTCGTGGGACAACAAGAGGGCCCAGGACTACCGCCGGCGCAACAAGATCTCGGACACGCTCGGCACCGCGGTCAACGTCCAGGCGATGGTCTTCGGGAACATGGGCGGCGACTCCGGCACCGGCGTCGCGTTCACGCGCGACCCCGCGACCGGCGAGGACCGGCCCTACGGCGACTACCTCGAGAACGCACAGGGCGAAGACGTCGTCGCCGGCATCCGCAACACGCTTGCGCTCGAGGAGATGGGCAACGTCCAGCCCAAGGCGTGGAAAGAGCTCCAGAAGCACATGAAGACGCTCGAGCGCCACTACAAGGACATGTGCGACATCGAGTTCACGGTCGAGCAGGGGAAGCTGTGGCTGCTGCAGACCCGCGTCGGCAAGCGCACCGCGCTCGCGGAGTGGGTGATCGCGAACGACATGATCGACGAGGGCCTCGTCGACGTCGGCACCGCCGTCCGCGACCGCGTCACGGCCGGGAAGCTCGACGAGCTCTTCAAGCCGAGCATCACGGCCTCGGCCCGCAAGTCCGAGTCGCCGATCGCGACGGGGTTGAACGCGTCGCCGGGCGCCGCGGTCGGACGTGTCGTGTTCACGGCGGCTGACGCGTCGGACTGGGCCGAGAAGGGCGAGAAGGTCATCCTCGTCCGCCGCGAGACGAACCCGGACGACTACCACGGCATGGTCGCGTCGCAGGGCATCCTGACGTCTGCCGGCGGAACGAACTCCCATGCCGCAGTCGTCGCACGCGGTGAGGGGATCCCCGCAGTCTGCGGCGCCGACTCGATCCGCATCGACCGCGCCAAGAAGCAGTTCACCGCGGGTGGTGCGACCGTGACGGAAGGCGACTGGATCACGATCGACGGCTCCGACGGAACCGTCTACGTGGGCCAGCTCGACACGGAGCCGTCGCCGATCGAGAACGCGATGCTCGGCAACAAGCGGGCCCGCAAGAGCAAGCTCTGGGTCGCGTACGAGCGCATGGACGAGGTCGTCGAGAAGACGCGCGAGATGAAGGTCCGCGCGAACGCCGACACGCCGGACCAGGCGAAGAACGCCCGCGCTCGCGGGGCGCAGGGGATCGGGCTGTGCCGCACCGAGCACATGTTCATGGGCGAGGAGCGCGTCGCCGCCGTCCGCCACATGATCTTCGCCGACACGCCCGAGGAGGAGCAGGAGGCGTACGACGTCCTGCTCCCGCTCCAGCGCAAGGACTTCGAAGGCATCTTCAAGGCGATGGACGGGTTCCCCGTCACGGTCAGGCTGCTCGACCCGCCGCTCCACGAGTTCCTGCCGAACCACGTCGACCTCGAGGTCG
>DASQDO010000521.1:0-2763 GCA_035634135.1 Actinomycetota bacterium | reverse complement strand
GTGATCGAGGACCCGAGGGCCGAGGACGTGTTCACGCGCGACCCGGACCGGCTGTGGCGCGACGTGCTGCGACGCAAGGGCGGCGAGTTCGTGATGCTCTCGACGATGAGCGCGGACCCGACGGCGAACTAGCCGCGACCTCCCGCGGCCCCCGCGCGTCTTCAGAGTAGAGACCGTCACGGGGAGCCTCTTGGTGGAAGCGGACGCGGCAGTGAGCTCGGCGGGCGGCAGCCGGCTCGAGGCCTTGTACTCAAGGCACTCGCGGTCGGCGATCCGGCTCGCTTTCCTGATGACCGGCGACGAGCACCAGGCGCAGGACATCGCGCAGGAGGCGTTCGCCAAGATCGCCGGCCGCTTCGCCGACCTCAGGGATCCGGATGCGCTGCCGGGCTATCTCCGGACGACCGTCCTCAACCTCTCGCGCGGGCATCTCCGGCGTCTGCGCACGCAACGCGAGTACCTGAAGCGCACCCCGTCGCGGGAGCCGGTCGTTCCGGACGACGACCCGGGACGGCGCGACGCGATGTGGCGTGCGCTGCAACGACTCCCGTACCGGCAGAGGGCCGCGCTCGTCCTCCGCTACTACGAGGACCTCTCGGAGCGCCAGGCCGCCGACGTCCTCGGGTGCTCGGTCTCGGCGATGAAGTCCTTGGTGACGCGCGGCCTCGAAGCGCTGCGCGCGGAGATGGAAGGTGATGCGAGATGAACGACCTCGAAAGTGCGCTGGGAGCAATGCTCGAGGACCGCGCGGGGAGGATCGAGCCGCGGCCCGGCCACCGCGACGCCACGCTGCGCGGCGCGCGCCGCAGGCGTCTGCTCAGTGTCGCCGCGGCCGCGTTCGTCCCGCTCGTCGTCGCCGCCGGGGCGTTCGCCTCGATCCGGAGCTCCGAGAACAAGCCCGCGCCGCGGCCCGCCGCGCAGGAAGACGGCGCCCCGGTCGCCTATTCGTTCGCGTCCCGGCGGGGCGACTACCCGCACGTCGCCACCGGTACTTTCCGCAACGTCGACTGGCAGCTGAGGGTGGCCGGGGTCAACCCGGGCCACGACTCCGCCGTGCGTATAACCCTCGAGCTGCAGGGTCCCGTCCGCAGGGTGACGACGACGTCGCAGCGGGTCTTCCTCGGGGAGGAGCTCTTCGTCAGATACGAGGACGGCTCGTTGTTGTTCGACGGTCGGGTCGCGGTGGTGTTCGGTGCGGTCGACCCGGAGGCCGAGATCGTGGACGTCTGGACCAAGGGAATCGAAAGCGGCGAGCGGACCTTCCGGGCGGAGCTATTCGAGGGTTACGACGCCAAAGCGGGGGTGCACGCGGATTACTTCCTTGCGTTCGTCCCGGCACACCGGACCGGGCTCGTCATAGCGAAGGACGGGGACGGGAACGAGGTCGGCGCGCACCCTATCCCGACACGATGAGCCGTACGGCGAACCCTGCTACGACGACGGCGCCCGCCGCTCCGAACATCCAGCGCACGCTCTCGGGAATGCGCTTGTGCAGCAACGCGCCGAGCGCTGCCAGCCAGACCTGCCACGACAGCGACGCGAGGAACGCGCCCACTACGAACAGGACCTTGTCGGCCGCGGTCGCGTCGCCGCGGTCGAGCCCGACGATCAGCGCGACGAAGTACGTGATCGTCGCCGGGTTCAGGATCGTCAGCCCGACGAAGCGCACGTACGTCGCGACGGCTCCGGCGACGGGAACGGGGGTGTCCGCGGGAACGGGGGCACGGCTTCGGATTGCGCTCCACAGGAGGTGCGCGGCGACCCCGAACAGCACCATCGCGGAGACGATCCGCAGCGTGTCCTGGAACGACTCGACCGCGTCGGCGACCGCGGCCCCCAGGAGCACGGCGACGACAGCGTAGAGGAAGTCGGCAGTGGCTACGCCGGCTCCTGCGGCCGCCGCCGGCTTGAACCCGCGGCGCATCGCGAGGTCGACCAGCAGCACGCCTATCGCGCCGACGGGGATCGCTATGCCGAAGCCGGCGAGAGCGCCTTCGAGGAACTAATTCATGCGCCGGAGAGTACCGGCGCGCGCGTCAGGTCCTGCGGGGCTTCGACTTCGCCTGCGCGCAGAGATCGGAGTCGCCGACGACGAGCTCCGGCGCGACCGCGACGTAGCGACCGTTCTCGTGGCGGAGCTTCACCCGGAACCTCCCGGTCGCGCGCGTCTCGACCTTCTCGACCACGTCGCCGTTGCGGAAGATCTTCACGACCACCCCGAACCGGCACGAGTCGAAGCCGTCGGGGACGCGCACTCTGCCCCGCGCGGTTCCGTCGTCGAGCCGGAGCTTCACGACCCGTTCGTGGACCGCGAGCGGCTGCGATCCCCCGGGCGGCTCGGGGCTGGGCGACGGGGACGGCTCGGCCGGGGGTGTCGGTTCGACAGAGGTCTCCGGGCTGGGCGTAGGAGAGGGCGTCGGTGACGGTGACGGGCTGGGAGACGGCGTCGGTGAGGGCGAAGGTGACGGAGACGAAGCCGGCGAAGGGCTCGGCTTCGGAGACGGCGTGGGGCTCGGTGCCGGCGACGGGCTCGGCGAAGCGGAAGGTGGCGCGGCTCCGTCGGCGCACCGGGACTCCGGCAACGACGCCACGAGCACGACGGTCCGGCACGCGTTCACGCGGCCCCCGGACACGGTCTTGCCCAGGTACGCGGGCGCGTCGACCGCGCCGTCGACGAGCGCCCGGGCGACCGTCACAGGAGAGGCATCCGGTTGCGCGCTCCATGCGAGCGCGGCCGCGCCCGCTACGTGCGGGGCAGCCATC
>DASQDO010000520.1:0-3169 GCA_035634135.1 Actinomycetota bacterium | reverse complement strand
ACGGCGAAGGCTCCTACGCCGTCGTGACCGACGTGTCGGCGTTTCCGGCCGAGGGTGGCCAGGCCGTCTTCGAACCCGGGACGGCTTACGAAGAGGCTTTTGCGTACGGGTCCGTCGACGCCGAGGCGAACCGTCTGGTGGACCTCGATCGAAGCGCTCCGATAGCGCACCCGGCCGGCGCCTTCGTCACCGCCGTCTCGTCCGCGACTCCCGCTCCGACGCCGACGGCAGCGCCGTCCCCCGGGGCCGAGGAGACGGAAGCGGAAGAACCGGAGGCCGCAGAGCCCGCCGAGCCGAGCGAAGCCGCCGCCGGCGAGGAAAGCAGCGCAGAGGTGATCCTCGACCCCTGCGAGATGGTGTTCGACCGCACCTGTCTCGAGGTCGTGACGGACACGGTCGGCGAGAACCCGTGCGACGCCTTCAGCGGGACCGGTCGAACGTGTGACGAGCTCGTGGACGAGCTGACCGGCGACCCGTGCGGCTTGCTCTTCGGCAAGACGTGCCTGGACTGGATCATGGAGGACGTGGTCGGCGAGAACCCGTGCGACGCCTTCAGCGGGACCGGTCGAACGTGTGACGAGCTCGTACAGGACGTCGCGAACGATCCCTGCGGGACGCTGCTCGGCAACACCTGTCTGGGCTGGATCGTCGACGTCATCGGGGAGAACCCGTGCGACGCCTTCAGCGGGACCGGCCGTACCTGTGACGAGCTGGTCCAGGACCTCGCGAACGACCCTTGCGGAACGCTCGTGAGCACCGACTGCATCAGCTACCTGCTCCTGCTCGTCGACTGGGCCGCGGAGACCGTCGGCAACGCGAGCGACCCGTGTCCCGCCATGACCGTCGAAGAATGCACGGGAGTGCCCGAGGTCAATCTCGATCCCGAGGATCTCGTCATCGACGGTGTGCACAACTCCCTGACGGACGACGGCGATTGTTCTATCGGTGTGGCTCCTCCGCAGAAGATCCAGGAGTCCGCGACCGGCGCGTACTACGTCATGTCGTACGGCGAAGCGAACTGTCCGAAGTACGACGACGTCGAGGTGACGACGTGCTTGCAGATCAAGACGCCGGACGGATGGAAGCGTAAGAACTGCACGAGCGGCACGGAGTTCGGTCAGTACGACGCCGCCGCGACGCTCGGGCCCTGTGCCGCCAAGACCCACAAGTACAGGACCAAGTTCACCTGGCTCGCCTTCTACATCACCGGTGCCGTCGACGACCCGGGCGCCGACGACGCCCCGTCCTCTGGGACCAGGAAGGTCCCCCTCAACGGCACGAAGATCACCTGTCCCCCGTGATCCTGAACGGGTGAGGAATGCAGGTTTGGGACCGCGGGCGGTGAAGATGGGCTACATGCGAATCTTCCCGCTCGCGGTCGCGTTCCTCGTGGCGGCGTCCCCTGCTCAGGCCGGAGCCGGCGCCATTACGGCGACGCGGGTCGAGCGATTCGAAGTCGCGTTCCTGTACAAGGCGGACCGTGCCTACGAGGAGTACGTGGCGGTCGCAACCCGGACGACCGACCCGATGAGCGGCGACGTCCTCGGCGTCTGGGTTCGCGCCGGAATCAGGCCTTGTTCGCTGGATCCCGAAGGCGCGCTCACGTGCAGGGGCGATCTGGCCGAGCAAGAGGTCGTGCGCTTCGAAGCGAGCGAGGACATGCTGGACGGGACCCTGGTGTTCCGGAGCCCCCGCGGGCGCACGAGCAGGATCGTGCTGCGCGGCGACGATCCCTACGCCGCGAGCGGACGTTCGCTTCCCAACGAATGCGGAGGGGCCACCTTCCAGAGGTACGAGCAGGCATACAACGCGAGTGCGCGGGGGACCATGTTCGGCCGAAAGGTGACGACGCAAGGTGATGCCGATCCCGAAGCCGAGTCGATGTCCCGGCACTTGGAGATCAAGGGCTGCGCGTAAGGCCTAGGCCCCCGCGACGGTCATCTCGGACACGAGCGTCGTCGCCCCCCCGTAGGAGCCCCCGAACGGGAGCCAGCGTCGGTCGGTGCCGACGGCCGTGATCCTCGCCAGGATGTCGAGCATGGGGGCCGCGATCGTCACCTCGCGTACCGGCTGCGTCAGCTCGCCGTCCTCGACCAGACGTCCGGTGGCGCCGACGGAGAAGTCGCCCGATATCGGGTTCGTGCCCGAGTGCACGCCGTGGAAGTCCTGCACGAGCAGAGCGCGGCCCGCGCTGCGGAGGATCTCGTCTCGGCTCTGGCCGGTCGTGTCGAAGGCGAGGTTCGTCGCCGACGGGTGCGGCGCGGACTTGAACCCCGCTCGTGCGGCGTTGCCCGTCGAGGCCCGGCCCTCGCGCCGTGCGCTCGTGACGTCGTAGAGGAACGAGCGCAGCGTCCCGCCCTCGATCACCGGCGTGCGCCGCGTCGGTACACCTTCGGCGTCCCACGGAGCCGAGCCGGGAGCACCGGCGACCCGCCCGTCGTCCACGAGCGAGAGCGCGGGGGCCGCGACCTGCTCGCCGACCTTGCCGGCGAACAGCGAGCGTCCCTTCTGCACGGCCTCGCCCGTCAGCGCCGCGGCGATCACGCCGAGGAACTGGCCGGACGTGTACGGGTCGAAGACGACCGGCATCTTCGCCGAGGGGATCTTCTGCGCGCCGAGGATCGACAGCGCGCGATCCGCGGCCCTCCGTGCGATCGACTCGTGGTCGAGCGCGCTGAGGCCGCGGGCGAGGTCGAACTCGAACGCGACCTGCGTGTCGTCCCCGTCCTCGGCGATCGCGACCGAGTAGCACCACGCGTCGGTGCGCCGGTAGGAGCCGGCGATCCCGGCCGACGTCGCGATCGCGACCTCACTGACGGAGTCGGAGTAGATCGCCTCCTCGGTCCTGATGCGGGTGTCGACCGCGCGCGTCGCCTGCTCGAGAGCGATCGCGAACTCGGCCTTGGCGTCCGGGAGTGTCGCCACGTGCTCCTCGTCGACGAGCCCGGGGATGTCCTCGGGAGCTTCCTCCCACGCCGGCGCGAGATCGGCCGCGTCGTCGGGGGTCGCACTGGCGGAGTTCTCGCGCGCCTGCGCCACGACGGCCGCCACCCCCTGCTCGGTGAGGTCGGTCGTGTAGGCGAACCCGACGCGGCCCCCGGTGAGGAGACGCACGCCGGCGCCCCTCGGCTCGGCAGACGAGATCGCCTCGACCTCGCCCTCGAACGCC
>DASQDO010000519.1:0-3275 GCA_035634135.1 Actinomycetota bacterium | reverse complement strand
CTGCGAACACCCAGATCTTCGCCATCGCTAGATCACCTTCGCTTCCTGCAGGAACTCGGCGATGCGCACTGCGCCTTCGCCCTCGTCCTGTATGACCTCGCCGGCCTTGCGCTCCTCGGCGGCGGCAAGCTCGACGATGTTCTGCTTGATGGCCACGTCGTCGCCGGAGAGGCCGAGGTCGGCGACCGACAGCGTCTCGACCGGCTTCTTCTTCGCGGCCATGATCCCCTTGAACGACGCGTAGCGCGGCTCGTTCACACCGGCGGTCACGGTGATCAACGCCGGCAGGTCGCACTCGACGACGTGGTAGCCGTCGGCGGTCTGGCGGTTGATCTTCACGCGGCCGTCGGAGCAATCGATCGTCTTCGCGAACGTGACCTGCGGGAGGCCGAGGAACTCGGCGAGCGTCGACGGCATCGTTCCCGTGTAGCCGTCGGTCGACTCGACGCCTGCGATGACGAGGTCGAACTCGCTCCGGCCGATCGCGGCGGCGAGGACCCGGGCGGTCACGAGCGCATCCGCGCCCTCGAGCGCGTCGTCGGAAACCAGCACGCCCTTGTCGGCTCCCATCGAGAGCCCCCGCTTGATGGCATCCATCGCGGCGGCGGGGCCCATCGAGACTAGTGTCACGTTGCCGCCGAGCTGCTCCTTGAGCTGGAGACCCGCCTCGACGCCGAACTCGTCACCGGGGTCGAGGACGCCCTGCACGCCCTCGCGCTTGAGCCGGTGCCCGTCCATCTCCGGGGGGATGTTCGGGTCCGGGATGTGCTTTACGCACACGACTATCTCCAACGGGACCTCCTAGGAGTGCTGGGTCGGTCTGGTGGGCAGACGCCCGGGGTGCTTGCAATAGCAAGCACAAAGATAACGCCCCCCGTCTCTAGGGGGCGCCGAGATAGTAGGTGACGCCCTCGCGCTCCTCCACGACCGCGTTCCCATCGTGAACGACGAGGTCGAGGTGCGCCACGATCTCCGAGACCGCGAGGAACGTGTCGTAGCCGGTGACGTGCGGATAGACCTCCTGCGCGAGCTGGTACGGCGTCTTGCCGTCGGGACCGAGCCTCTGCGCCACCTGCGCCTTCCGCTTGAGGTGGTGCTCGATCGTCTGCTCGATCAGCCTCTGGGGGTCCTCGACGGGGGCCCCGTGGCCCGGGTACGCGAGGGCGATGCGCATCTCCGCCATGCGCTCGAGCGACACCAGGTACTCCTGTAAGGAGCGGCGGCGCTGGCCGGGCTCGTCGAGCGAGGGTTCGAGCAGCGGGTTCGGCGACACGTCGGGCAGCAGCTGGTCGCCCGCGAACAGCGTCTTGGAGTCGTCGTCGAAGTAGACGACGTGGCCGCCGGTGTGGCCGGGCATCAGGAGGGCGCGCAGCGTGAACCGCGTGTCACTTGGCGACTCGAAGTGGAACTCGTCGCCGTCCTTCACCGGGACGACGGCGTCGTGCGGGACCTTGGGGGCCGGGTCCTTCTTGCGCTGCTGGTCCATCTTGAAGAGGAGCTCCAGCGGCATGCCGGCCTGGACGAGGAGCCGCCCGACCTCGAACAGCATCTGGCTGTCGCGCACGCGGGCGATCTCGCGCTCGGGGAAGTAGACGGTGGCGCCGGAGACCTCCTGGAGGTAGGGCACGAGCCCGTAGTGGTCGGGGTGCGCGTGGGTGACGAGGATGCGCTCGAGGGATTCGACGAAGTAGCCGGCCGAGGCCAGGGCGAGCACGAGCGCGTTGCGGGCGTCGGGGGTGTTGATGCCGGCGTCGACGAGCGTGAGGGGCTCTGCCTCGATCAGGTAGGCGTTGACGGGCCCGACGGCATAAGGCGTGGGCATGGTGACCTGCCGCACGGGGAGGGCCTGGGCTCGCATGGGGGCCGAGCCTACGGGGCCGAGTTCCGATCCTGTCGCGCATAGCGGGACGAACGCGGATCTCGACGAACGTGGACTAGCCGGCGGTGCGGGGGCCGAGCCCGGCTACGAGGGGATCTCCGTGCAGTGACAGGGGTCGCCGGGGGCCCAGTCGGGGCTCTGTGGACTGCAATAGAACCCGCTCCCGCACGGGTCCGACTGGCCACAGGTGACGAAATACGGGGGCGGCGCCGGCTGGGCGGTTCCGCAGACGTTGTGGTGGGCAGCGGCCCCGCGCGACATCATCGTGACGAGGAATGGAGTCGCCCACGCGACCGTCCCGGCCTGCTTCAGGAAGCGCCTGCGGGCGCGGCCCTCCTCCGAAAGGTCCAGCTCACGCTCGGTCACTCCGTGCCTCCTGACGCGCTCGGTAGGACGACGCCATCCAGGATGGACCGCGCCCCACAAGACGTTTTGCCGGTTCGACCGGCCCCCTACCCCATCGATTCGCAGCGTTCCAGTAGCTCCCCGTTCAGGCAGGTGTCATCGTCGCCGCCACCGCCGTCCAGCTCGTCGATGCCCTCGGCCCCGTCCAAGTGGTCCCGGCCCCCGCCGCCCTCGAGCCTGGTGTCACCGGCGTCCCAGTCAGGCGGTCGCTCTCGTGGCTGCCGACGACGTTCTCGATCGCAGCGAGGCCTGAGCGTTCAGCAGGGGATCTCGGGCTCCACGATCTCCGCGTCGAAGCCGTCCAGCCTGATCAGGAGGCAGATCGCGTTGTTCGAGTCGTCGGACTCGACGAACACGCGGCGGGGGTCTAGCTCTATCTCCAGGACGTACTGCCCGTCCGGGACCCCCGAGATCTCGACGAATTGGTCCGGCAGGTTCGCTGTGTACACGTCCTGCCACCCCGCCGAGATCCCGACCACCTGAAAGCCGCGCTGGTCCGGCTCGTCCGCAGTGAAGCAGCTGTAATGGCGCGGGCCGTCGGCCGGACGACCTCCCAGCGGCTCGGAGTCCTCGGGGCAGAATCCGTTCTTGTCGCCGTGGTCGACCGGCTCACCGACCCGCTCCCCGTCCGGGCCCTCCTTCCACAGCCGCGACACGTCGAAGTCCAGGACGAGGAAGTGCGCGTGCGTGGGGTGGAGCTCGGACCGAACGGCGAAGCGGTCGCCGAAGGACCCATCCGCCCGGTAGATCCGCTGGACCGCCGCCACCGTCTCGCGCTTGTCGACCTTGTACGCGAGCTCGAACGCGCCCGCGCCCGCGTTCCCCACGATCGTGTCGAAGCGAAGGCAGCGCTCGGCCCCCTTGCGCACGCGCTCCTCCGGGTAGCAGCCGTCGACGAGCAGCGGTGCGTCCACGCCCAGCCCGAGCGAGAACCCGGTCGTCGGGCCTACCACCTCGTACGGCGACTGCGGGACGAGGTCCGGGAGCAGCC
>DASQDO010000518.1:0-7495 GCA_035634135.1 Actinomycetota bacterium | reverse complement strand
GGGGAGCTGCTCGGCCTCCCGGCGCGCGAGCAGGCGGATCGCCACGAAGAGTTGCCCCGCCGTGTCGTGCAAGCTCGCTGCGATCCGGTCGCGTTCGTTCGCGAGAGCCGCGCCGCGCGACGCCTCCTCGACCTCGGCGCGCAGCGACATGCGCGCCGCCACCTCCGCGACGCCGGCCGCGACGAGCTCGAGGAACGGCAGCTCGTCGGGATCGCCGGCCGCGCGCACGCGCATCGAGCCGAGGGCCTCGTCCCCGGTTCGCACCGCGACCGCGAGGCGCCCGTCGGCGAGCGTCGTCGCCACGCCCCCGTCACGCAACAGCGCACGTTCCTGCGCCGTCGGCTCGCTCCCGCCCACGCGCCGGGTGAGCGCACGGCTTCGCCAAGCGAGGCCCTCGACCTCGATCCCGCGACCGCGCAGCAGGCGGTTGAGTCGTTCGAGGAGCGCTTCGGTGCCTCCCGCCTCGACGAGGGCGGCGCCGAGGTCGTGCAGCACCTCGAGGCGCTCGACCCGCGTGCGGGCTTCGGCGATCTCGAACGCGTTCCCGAGCGCGGCCCCCGCGCTGCGCGCTACCTCCCCGAGGTCGTGAACGGTGGCGGGCGCGCCCAATGCCGCGACTGCCGGAACATCCATGGCGCGGGGGAGCGCCAGGAGGACGATCGGGTCGTCTTCTCCGGCGACGAGAGCAGCGCCGGCGATCGACGGCACGACCACCGGGCGACGCGCGGCGATCGCGTCGTCGAACGCGGCCGGGCGCGCGACACGACGGCCGGCGAAGGAGCGAAGGCCTTCAGGCCCCGCGGCGGCGAGCGCCGTGGTCGTTCCGGCGTCCGCCGTCCACAGCGCACACGACGCCGCACCCGTCACCTCGACGAGCACCCGGGCGGCCTCGGCGGAGACGACCGCAGGGTCCAACGAGGCGTGCAGCGACGCGATGTCCGCAGACGTCAGGGCTCGCGGCGCGCGGCTCTCGACCCGCGCCGAATCGATCACACCAGCTCTCATCGGGGGGCAATACGGACGAACCGCACAATTCCTTACGCTCGACGACCCCGTCTGTCCCAGCAGGGCAAGCGCATTGCCTTCGCGTCAAGGGTCTGATAAAAAGCAAACCGATCCAGGGCCGGACGCCTCGCGGTGGGGCAGGGCCCACGGCATCCAGGCGGCGAGATGAATCCGGGCAGAATCGACCTGACTGACGCTGCGCTCGTTCAGGGCGCGCTGGGCGACGACGCGGACGCCTTCGGGCACCTCTACCGCAGGTTCTACCCGCGCCTGGTCAGGCTGGTCCTCCGGAAGACGGGAGACCGCGTCCTCGCCGAGGACGTCGCGCAGGACACGCTGCTCAAGGCTCTCGACAAGCTCGACACCTTCGACCGGACCCGGCCGCTGTGGCCGTGGCTCAAGGTGATCGCGACGAACCTCGCGGTCGACGCGGGGCGCAAGCGAAGCCGCGAGGTCGAGTGGGACCCCGGGGACGCGGCCGGCGTCGCGGCCGAAGAGCTCCCGTCGTGCGAGGACGGCATGGTGCTCGCGCAGGTCCTGTCGAACCTCCCGGACCGCCAGCGTGTCGCCGTGTCGCTGCGCTACCTGGAGGACTGGGAGTCTTCCGAGGCCGCGTCGTTCCTCGGCCTGTCGATACCGGCTTTCGAGCAACTGTTGTTCCGCGCCCGCAAGCGCGCGCGCCTCGAGTACAGCCGGATCGCGCAGGGCGCGCTGGGCGTGCTCGGCCTTCCGGCACGGTGGCTCCGACAGGAGGTCTCACGGTTCGGGGCCCGGGTGCCCGGAGCCCGCCGCGTCGTCGAGGCGGCGTCGCAGCTCGGCCCGGTGACGTGGTCGCAAGCGGTCGCCGGAAGCGTGGCTCTTCTCGTCGCCCTCCCGGGAGCCGCCGGGAACGGCGCGCGCGACCCGGACCTCCCCGAGCGACACGGCGTGCACGTCGCCACCCGAGCCGGCGACCGCTCCGACGAGGGCCGGGCCCCCGCGACGCGCTCATCCCGCGAAGCAGTCGCCGCGCAGAACCGAACGGCGGGCTCCGCGGATCCGGCTCCGCCCCCTTCGCACGAAGAGCCGCACCGGACGCCCGGCCTCGGCGAGATGGCCAAGGACGTGACCGACGGGTCGCATCGCGTCCAGGAACCGGAGGACGCGACGATCATGTCGCTCGCGTTCGTGCCGGGCTCCGGCGGAAAGCGTGCGTATGCGCTCGGCAGCGCGCACTGCGGCTTCGGCGCTTGCCCGTCCGTCCTGTTCGCGACCCGCGACGGCGGCGGGTCGTGGCGACGGCTGCCGGCCAGCGGCCTCTCGGGCTACGAGCTCGAAGTCGCTCCGGGGACCCACGGGAAGAAGCTGTTCGCGATGAGCCCCGCGGGGCTCCAGGTCAGCACGGACGGCGGCCGGACGTTCGCCCTGGCGGGGCTCCCGACGGTCCCGCCGCTCACGGGGTCGATGGCGATCTCGCCCGGGTTCGACAAGGGGCACCCGATAATGCTGATCGGCGGCGACTGGCTGGTCCGCTACGACGATTCCGACGCCAGCACGATGCCGGACGCCTCGACCCCGTTCAACGGGCCGTTCGAGCCGGTGTTCGCCCCCGACTACCCGTCGGACCCGCGCTTCCTGCTCGGTGCTTCGCGCCTCGAGGACGGGTGGCTACAGCCGACCGTGTACGCGTGCAGGGAGTCGGGGTGCACGTGGGCCCACCTCCCGGACGCCCAAGGGCGTCCCACGGTCCGTCCGCGGCCGGACTACGCGCGGTCGAACGTCGTGTACGCCTTCGCGTCGAACGCGCTCTATCGCTCCGACGACGTGTGGGGCTACACGCGGCTCGCGACGCCGTGGCCGGAGAGCTCGCGCCTGAGCGACCTCGCGGTCGTGGACAACGACGGGACGCTCTTCGCCGCCGTCCACTCGGTCGGAGGAAAGGGCGGTGAGGGCCTCTTCCGCAGCGAGGACGGAGGCGAATCCTGGTCCCCGGTCCGCTCACCGGTCTTCGCCCGCGGCGCGATCTCGGTGGTCGCGGACGGCGAGCGGATGATCGTGGCGCTGCCGCAGGGTCTCGCCTGCTCGGCGGACGGCGGCCGGAGCTGGGACCTTCGCTGCTGATCCGTCAGGGATCCTGGAACACGATCGTCCCGACCAGCGTGACCGAATCGAGGGCCGCGGTAGCGCATGTCGGCGTCTTGCCGGCGTCCGTGGTGGCGAGCGTGAACTCACCGACGCCGATCACGTGGAGATCGTGCGACTGGATGTGGAGCGTCCACGCGCCCCAGGTCCCCGTCAAGACGTGGGTGCCGGAGAACTCCTGCGGGCCCTCCTCGTCGAACGACTGGGTCCACGCACCGCGAGCCACCGTCGTTCCGCAGGACCAGGCCGTCGCAGTCCCCCAGCCCTCGGCGGACGTGCTGCCGAGCGGCTGGCTGCTCAGGGTTCGCACGCACGACTGCATGCCGCCCTGTGTCAGGTCGAGGTCTGCGCCCGGCTCCGCGGAGAGGTCGTAGTTCGGGGCCGAGAGCGGCGGCCGGACGGGGGCGCGGAAGTCGATCGTCACCCGGAGCACGCAGGAGCCGGTCCAAAGGTCTGCCCGCGCCGGAGCGGCGCCTGCGGCTACGAAGAGCGTGGCGAGGATCGTGCAGAGCAGTCTGGGCCCGGGCTTCCGAGGAGTCATAGGCAGAGCCCATTGGCCGCCGAGTCGAGAACTCCTTCCCCGGCGAGCAAAACGAGCAAGCCGGGGAAGGAGTGCCGGCTACTTCAGCAGCACCTGGGCCAGCCGAGAATCCCCAGCGGAAAGTCGGCGAGGCCGCTGGCCGCGAGGATCGTCAGAACTGTCACAACCTTGACAAGACGTGTCTTCACATCGTCTCCCTTCGTCGGGTCAAGTGACCGGGACTGCAGACGATATTAAATTTGGTGTTTCGAGTGTCCACTCCGCTGTTACAAACCAGGACATTCCCGGGCTTAACCACCCAGGAAGCCCGTGTGCGGTACGCTTCAGTTGCTTAACTAGTCGTTACGAACCCGATCCCCAGGAGGATTGATGAGCTTCGCGAGAAGGCTCAAGCAGGCGCGTTTGTCGGCCGGAATGACACAAGCGCAGCTCGCCGAGCCGATGTACACGCACGCGTACGTCAGCACGCTCGAGGCCGGCCGGCGTCAGCCGTCGCCCACCGCGGCGAAGCACTTCGCCCAGAAGCTGGGAATGGACGTCGACGAGCTACTGACGGGGAGGCCTCCGCACCTCGCTGCATCGTTGCGGCTCACGCTGCAGGAGGCGCGGGTGGCGCTGTCGCGCGGTGAGTACGAGGAGACCGACCGCATCGCCGACAAGGCGGTGAAGGATGCCAAGAAATACCGGCTCGTCCGCCTGCACGCGTCGGGCCTCGAGCTGCTCGCGCTGGCCGCCGAACGGCGCAGCCAGCTTGGCCGCGCGCAGGAGCTCTACCAGGAGATCGAGGAGCTGCTCCGCGAGGAGCCGCTCACCGCGCTGGCGGACGCCCGCGCCGGACGAATCAGGTGCCTGCAGATGGACGGTGACCCGCGCTACGCGATCTACCTCGGCGAGTCACTGCTCGAGCAGATGCGTCAGAAGCGCATCGACGACCCGGCGGCGCGCGTCCGGATCATGGCGCCGATGACCCAGGCCTACTTCGAGACCGGCATGCGGCGTCAGGCGAGCGCGGTGGCCGAGGAGCTCCTGCGGCTGGCGCCGCGGGTCCAGGACCCGTTCAACCTCGCCGTCATGCACATGAACGTGTCGCGTGTGCTGATGTCGGACGGTCACGTAGCCGACGCCGACGAGTCGCTGCGGCGGGCGGAGGACTACTTCAAGACGCTCGACCTCCAGACGGAGCTCGGGCGTGCCCACCTCGCCCGCGGCTACCTCCTCCTCCAGGACGGGCGTCTCGACGAGGCCGAGGAGGAGCTGAACAGCGCGCTCGCGATCTTCGAGCTGACGTCGAGCAAGGTCGACGAAGGCCGTACCTATGCAGAGCTGGGGCGTCTCTCCCGTCTCCGCGGCGACACGCGTGCCGCGATCGACCGGCTGAACAAGGCCACGACGCTGCTGAAGGACGCGAAGGACGCGGCCGAGCAGGCGATCGTCCACCGCGAGATGGGCCTCGCTCTTGCCGAGACCGACACCGGCGCGGCCCAGAAGAGCCTGCGCAAGGCGATCGTGCTGTTCAACAAGATCGACGACGTCGTCGAGGGGGCCAAGACGTACCGGCTCCTGGGCGAGTTCCTGGAGGTAGAGCGCGAAGCCGACGCGGCGAAGAGCGCGTACCTGGAGGGCCTGCGCCTCCTCGAGAGGATGTGACGATGAGCGACGCCGAGGACAAGACGATCTACGACGTCGTCGTCAACGACGAGGAGCAGTACTCGATCTGGCCGGCGCACAAGGACCTGCCCGCGGGCTGGCGCAAGGCCGGCAAGACCGGCCCGAAGCAGGAGTGCCTGGCCTACGTCGAGGAAGTGTGGACGGACATGCGGCCCAAGAGCCTCAGGGACCGGATGGACGCGGGCTCTTCGCCTAGCTGACGATCAAGTCGAGGTAGTCCGGCGGGGGCGGGGGGGCGCTCGTGCTCTCCAGCAGCAGCGTCGCCTCCTCGCGGCCGCATTCCTTGAAGCCGCCTAGGCGCAGCGTTATCAGCATCATCCGGTTGCGGTCGTTCGGCACCAGCTCGGCCCTCAGCTTCGCCCCGGCCGCGGCCGCCTCGCGCATCACGTGGTTCAGCATCACCGTGCCCACGCCGCGGGACATCACGCGGCACGACATCAGCAGGAGCTTCAGCACCCACACGTCGGCCCCCGTCTCGACCAGGGCCAGCCCGATCTTCCCGTACGTGCCGTGCTTGTCCTCCAGCTCGGCGACCAACAGCAAGTGCGCGTCCGACTCCATGAAGCCCGCCAGCTCGTCGTAGGAGTACGTGCGCCCGGTCGTGTTGAGCTGGTTCGTGCGGACCGTCAGCTCCTCCGCCCGCTGCAGGTCGTCCTCGCGTGCCTCCGAGATCGTGAACCGCATCGTCAGGCTGGAGAGGAACTCCTCCTTCGGGCCGGAAAACTCGGCTTCCTCCTGCGTGCGGGCCGCGTCGGCCAGGTACATGAGCCTCCGCTGCGCCGACTCCGGCGTCACGAACGGCGGGTTGAAGTCGGGGAGGTCCAACAACCCCGGGAGGTCGTCCGGCGAGTAGCACCTGACCTCGGGCAGGGAGAACGCGACCTCCGCCCGGTCGAACGGCTGGTCGTCCACGAACGCGAGCGTGTCGATCCCGACGTTGAGCGCGTCGGCCACCGCCTTCACCGAGACGTCCTTCGCGTTCCAGTTGATCTGCGGGAACAGGAAGTACTCGTCGAGCCCGTGCTCGCGCAGCACCTCGAGCGCGAGCGACTCCTCGTTGCGGCTCGCGATCGAGTTCAGGATCCCGCGCCGGTCCAGCTCTTGGACGATCGCCACGGCCGCCGGGTCGATCGTCACCGAGGGGTCCTCCAGCAACGTCCCGCGCCACAGCGTGTTGTCGAGGTCCCACACGAGACACTTCACGGTCGGGCGCGTCACGTCTGCACCAGCATCGTGCTCCACGCCGCAACCGGGCTGTTGTTCATCACGAGCACGAGGTCGCCGGCGGAGAACTCGCCGGTCTCGATCCCGGTGTGCAGGTTCAGCGGCACGTCCATCGAGCCGAGGTGCCCGTAGCGCGCCAGGTTCACCTTGCACGCCTTGGCGAACTCGATCTTGAAGAACTCCTCGTAGAAGCGGAACGCGCCGGCGGAGAGGTTCTGCATCACGAAGTGGTCGACGTCCGCCATCGTCTCGCCCGCACGCGCCAGCACGGTCTCGTTCAGAGCGGCGAAGCGGTTGCGGCTCTCGATCGCGAGCTTGAACGAATACGTCTTGAGGCTCTTGCACTCCTCGGCCCACTCTCGAACGGGCTTGTCCTTGAAGTCCACCCGGTAGAGGTCCCAGTACTCGCCGTTGGTCTCGACGGCGACGTCGAGGATGCGCGGCAGGGCGTCGCGCGTCATGACGACCGCGACGCCACCGTCGCCGTTGACGGTGACGGGGTAGCGGAAGCGGCGGGGAGCGGGAGGCTTGCTGCCGTGCGCGATCACGACGTTGCGCCACGACGGGTTCGAGCCGAGCAGCGCTCGCGCAACCAGGAACGCCGAGTTGATCGACACGCACCCCAGGTCCGCGACCGCGAACGTCGTCGCGCGCGCGGCCCCCACGCCGGCCTGGACCTTCGTCGCCTCGGACGCCATGAACAGCTCCGGCACGCGACCCTGAACGGTCACCAGTGCGTCGACTTCGTCCGGCGGGAGTCCTGCGGCGTCGAGCGCTGCCTTCGTCGCCCCGATCGCCAGCTCCGCCGCACCCGAAGGCGACACGAGGACCGTGTCGATCCCGAGGCTCTTGTAGACGTGACGCGACGGCTCGTCGAGCGCGGCGTGCTCGGGCAAATCGGTGATCCTCGTCGGCGCGCCCTCCAAGGAGAGGCCG
>DASQDO010000517.1:0-7107 GCA_035634135.1 Actinomycetota bacterium | reverse complement strand
GTCGCCCGCCGGTGCGGCCTGCACGTCGTCGATCCACGCGGGGCGCTCGAGGGGTCGCTGGTAGACCGGGCCCTCCTCCGCGAGCGCCTCGGCGGGCGCGTCGGCGACGACCTCGCCGCCGGCGATCACCTCGAGCCGCCCGCTCTTGGTGACCTCGCCGAGGACCGACGCCTCGAGCCCCCAGCGGCGGCACACCTCGAGCACGTCGTCGAGGTCCTTGGGCTCGACGACCGCGAGCATGCGCTCCTGGGACTCCGAGATCATGACCTCGAACGGCTCCATGCCCGGCTCGCGCCGGTGGACCTTGTCGACGTCGACGACCATGCCGGTGCCGGCCTTAGCGGTCATCTCCGACGTCGGGCACGAGATGCCGCCGGCACCGAGGTCCTGGAAGCCCGCGACGAGCCCGCGGCGGATCAGCTCCAGGGACGCCTCGATCAGGAGCTTCTCGGTGAACGGGTCGCCGACCTGGACCGACGGGCGCTTCTCCAAGGAGTCTTCGTCGAACTCGGCCGAGGCGAGGATGCTCGCGCCGCCGATGCCGTCCCGTCCCGTGGACGAGCCGAACAGCACGACGGGGTTGCCCGGCCCCTCGGCGCGCCCGTGCATCAGCGCGTCCTCGACGATGCCGAGGCACGCGACGTTGACGAGCGGGTTCTCGGCGTAGCAGTCCTCGAAGACCGTCTCGCCGCCGACCGTCGGAACGCCGATCGAGTTGCCGTACGAGGAGATGCCGTGGACGACGCCGTCGACGAGGTAACGGGTCCTTGCATCGTCGAGGGGGCCGAACCGCAGCGAGTCCATCAGCGCAATCGGACGCGCGCCCATCGAGAGGATGTCGCGCACGATCCCGCCGACGCCGGTCGCGGCGCCGTTGAACGGCTCGACGAACGACGGGTGGTTGTGCGACTCGACCTTCCACGCGATCCGCACGCCGGGTGCGACCTCGACGATCCCGGCCCCCTCGCCCGGCCCGACCACGACGTGCGCGCCCTCGGTGGGCATCGTCTTGAGGTGCACGCGGCTCGACTTGTAGGAGCAGTGCTCGCTCCACATCACCGAGAACATCGCGAGCTCGGTGTAGCTGGGGTCGCGGCCGAGGCGGTCGCGGATCGCTTCGAGCTCCTCGTCGGTGAGGCCGAGGTCGCGGTGCAGTGCCACGCTCAGCCGGCCACAGACAGCTCGTGCTGCGCGGCCACGTGATCGAGCATCGACCCGAGGATCAGCCGGCCGTCCTCCGAGCCGAGCAGCGACTCGCAGGCGCGCTCGGGGTGCGGCATCAGCCCGAAGACGTTCCCGCGCTCGTTCACGATCCCCGCGACGTCGTCTAGCGACCCGTTGGGGTTGTCGGCGTAGCGCAGGACGACGCGGTCGTTCGCCTTCAGCTCTTCGAGCTGGTCCGCGTCGCAGTACCAGTTGCCCTCGAAGTGGTTGATCGGGATGCGCAGGATCTGGCCCGGCTCGGCGCGCGCCGTGAACGGGGTCGACGCGTTCTCGACGCGGAGGTCGACCCACTTGCACAGGAACTTCAGTCCGGCGTTCTTGCGCAAGGCACCGGGCAACATCCCGGCCTCGCAGAGGATCTGGAAGCCGTTGCAGATCCCCGCGACTAGACCGCCGCGCTCCGCGTGCTCGATCACTGCATCCATCACCGGAGAGAAGCGAGCGAGGGCGCCGGTGCGGAGGTAGTCGCCGTGCGCGAAGCCTCCGGGCAGCACGACGAGATCGATCCCGTCGAGCGAGGTCTCCTCGTGCCACACCATCCGCACGTCCGCGCCGAGGTCTGCGAACGCGCGCTGCGCGTCGAGGTCGCAGTTCGAGCCCGGGAAGACGACGACGCCGACCGTTGCCGTCATGTGAGATCGACCTCGTACGACTCGATCACCGGGTTCGACAGGAGCTGCTTGCACATCGCGTCGACCTTGTCGCGCGCGTCGGACTCGTCGGCCGCGTCGAGTCGCAGCTCGATCCTCTTGCCGACCCGTACGTCGCCGACGCCCTCGTACCCGAGCACCGGCAGCGCCTTCTCGATCGTCTGTCCCTGCGGATCGGCGATCCCCGGCTTGAGCATCACGTTGACGTGTGCGGTGAACGTCACGACAGCACCTCCCCCAACCCTGCGAGAGCACCGAAGAGGAGCGCGGCGACGCCCCCGAGGCAGAGCACTCCCGCGGCGACGACCCCGGCCGTCCGACGCGGCGCCGCGCGCGTCGCGACGTGCGTCCCCTTCGCGAACACGTACGCGGACCATGCCGCCAAGCTGACGGCCCCCGCGGTCGACAGCGCAAGCCACGCGAGTGCAACCGAGTCGCCGGTGTCGCTCGCCGTGAATGCCTGGGTCCCGACCAGCAAGAGGTCGATCGGCGCGAGGACGAGCAGGGCCGGGACCTGCGGGAACGCGGACAGCGCCCACACCGCGCGGAACGAACGGGGCGACCCGGAGTCCGGGCCCCCTGCGGCCGGGCCGACGAAGCTCCACACGACCTGCGCCAGCACCGCGA
This sequence comes from Actinomycetota bacterium, assembly GCA_035634135.1. Lineage (GTDB taxonomy): Bacteria > Actinomycetota > CADDZG01 > CADDZG01 > WHSQ01 > JALZEG01. The sequence goes on along the minus strand of DASQDO010000517.1, from coordinate 4,606 downwards.
CGATCGCCCCGGCTACGAGCGAGATCACGAAGTAGCTCCACGAGAAGTCCGACGGCGCCAGCGAGCGGAACCCGACGAGGGCGCGGACCTTGAGCCACAGCAGCATCGCGGCCGCCCCGCCGAGCGCCGCGAGCACGTACGTCGAGGTGCCCTCTTGCGACGTCTCGACGCGTCGCAGCGCGGGGACGAATGCCGAGCCCGGTGAAACCAGCACGCCGCGGACGGTCGCGCCGAGTCGCGCCGGGCCCTGGCTGGAGGAGACGGCGGAGCTCATGCGGCGCCGCCGGTCACGACGGCGTCCCAGTGGTCCCACGCGTTGCCGGTGACCTTCTCGTACGCCTCGACGTAACGAGACCGCGTGGCCTCGACGACGTCCGCCGGCAGGTCCGGCGGAGGCGGCGAATGGTCCCACCCCGTCGAGTCGAGCCAATCGCGCACGTACTGCTTGTCGAACGACGGCTGGGGGCCGCCGGGCGCGTACTGGTCCTGCGGCCAGAAGCGGCTCGAGTCCGGCGTCAATACCTCGTCGATCAGGATGACCTCGTCGTCGTGGACGCCGAACTCGAACTTCGTGTCCGCGATGATCACGCCGCGCTCGAGGGCCTGCTCGGCGGCGGTCGCGTACAGGGCCAGCGCGTACTCCTTGGCGGCGTCGTAGCGGTCCTTTCCCGCGATCTCGGCGGCGCGTTCCTCGGTCACGTTCTCGTCGTGCCCCTCGAGGGCCTTCGTCGCCGGTGTCAGCAGCGGCCGGGGCAGGCGGTCCGACTCCTTCATGCCCTCGGGAAGCGGGATGCCGCAAACCGACCCCTGCTCGACGTACTCGCGCCAGCCGGAGCCGGAGAGGTAGCCGCGCACGACGAACTCGATCGGCAGGGGCTCGGCGGCCTTGCAGAGCATGGCGCGCCCCGCGAGGTCGTCTGCCCATGGACGATCGCCGAGGCGATCGTTCGTAATGCCTACGTCGGGCAGGTCCTTCTCCGCCACCGAGATCAAGTGGTTCGGGCAGATCGACGACATCGTCGTGAGCCAGTGGTGGGTGAGGCCGGTGAGGACCTTGCCCTTGTCGGGGATCTGCTGCGGGAGCACGACGTCGTAGGCGCTGATGCGGTCGGTCGCGACGAGGAGCAGGGTCTCGTCGTCCACCCGGTAGATCTCGCGGACCTTGCCGGAACCCACGTGGACGGGGGTTGCCAGACTCAGAGCTCCTCCAATCGTTCCCAGACCACTTCCGCCTTCTCAAGATAGCCCGAGGGGTCGAAGCAGGCCTCGATTTCGTCGGGGTCGAGGTGCTCGGTCACCTGCGGGTCCGACTTCAGGAGCTCCTTCAGCGGGCGCCCTTCGTCCCACGCCGTCATCGAGTTGCGCTGGACGAGCGCGTACGCCTCCTCGCGCTGGAGGGTGCCTTTGCCGAGCAGGGCCGTGAGCACGCCCTGCGAGTGGACGAGCCCCCACGACGCCTCGAGGTTGCGCCGCATCCGGTCGGCGTGGACGACCATGCCGTCGACGACCCACCGCATCTTCGCCAGCATGTAGTCGAGCAGCACGCAGGCGTCGCCGAACGTCACGCGCTCGACCGACGAGTGCGAGATGTCGCGCTCGTGCCACAGGGCTACGTTCTCGAAACCGGTCATCGCGTAGGCCCTGAGCAGCCGGGCCTGGCCGCAGATCCGCTCGCAGACGATCGGGTTGCGCTTGTGAGGCATCGCCGACGAGCCCTTCTGGCCCTGCGCGAACGGTTCTTCGACCTCGCGGACCTCGGTGCGCTGGAGGTGGCGGATCTCCTGGGCGAACCGTTCGAGGCTCGCGCCGGTGAGCGCGATCGCGCCGAGGAAGTCTGCGTGACGGTCCCGGGGGATCACCTGGGTCGCGGCGTCCTCGACCTTCAGGCCGAGGCGGTCGCAGACGTAGGCCTCGACGTCCGGCGGGAGCTGCGAGTACGACCCGACGGCGCCGGAGAGCTTGCCGACCGCGACCTCGTCGCGTGCCCTTCTCAGGCGGTCGCGGTCGCGGGCGAGCTCGAACGTCCAGCCGGCGAGCTTGAGGCCGAACGTCGTGGGCTCGGCGTGCACGCCGTGGGTGCGGCCGGCCATGAGGGTGTCGCGGTGCTCGAGGGCCTTGCGGCGAACGGTCTCGGTGAGCCGCCCGGTCTCTTCGACGAGGAGGTCGCCGGCGTCGCGGAGCGCGACCGCGTTCGCCGTGTCGAGCACGTCCGAAGACGTCATCCCGTAGTGGATGTGGCGCCCGGCCTCGCCCACGTTCTCGCGGACGTTCTCGACGAACGCGACGACGTCGTGGTGGCGGACGGCCTCGATCTCCTCGATCCGCGCGACGTCGAACGCCGCCTTCTCCTTGATCTCGGTGAGGTCTTCGACGGGGACCTCGCCGAGGCGCACCCTGGCCTCGACGGCGAGGAGCTCGACGTCGAGCCAGCGCGAGAACTTGGCGCGCTCGGAGAAGATCGCCGCCATCTCTTCGCGGCTGTAGCGGGGGATCACGGGCGCATCCTATCGAGGGAGCACTCGCGAAAAGGCCCCGTCCGGATTGGACGGGGCCCCCTCTGTCGGTGACCTAGATGCAGGAGTTCCAGAGCTCCCGGTACTGGTTGTTCGCGTCGTAGTACCAGATGATGTAGTGGCCGGTCGTGCCGCAGAACGTCACGCCCGCTCGGGCCGGACCGGAGTCGTCGACGGCGGTCCCCGGAGACGCGGCCGCAGGGGCGACCGGAAGGGCCAGAGCGGCGGCGGCGACCGCGGTCAGGATCAGCTTCTTCATGTTCGATTCCTCTCTCTTTCGATGGACGGACGTCGGACGGACTTACGGGGCGGGCCCGGCGGCCTTCGTCGCAGGTGCCGTTACGGCCCTACGTAGATGCAGGCCTTCCTCTCGTTGTAGTTGTTCTCGAGGTCGTACCACCACACGTAGACGCCCCGGTACCCGGCCTGCCGATCCTGGCAGTTGCCCACGCCGGCACGGGCTGCGCCGTCTTCCGTAGTCGCCACGCCCGGACCGCCCGGGATGCAGGCCCACTCCTCGTGGTAACCGACGCCCGGTATCAGGACCCAGACGATGTACCCGCCCGTGTAGGGGGCCGGGCAAGGCTTGGTGCCGGCCGGAGGCGGTATCTCGGACGCGGCCGCGGGGGCTGCGTGGGACTGCGGGCAACGCGATTGCCGCGGCGACGACGGCGCTCGCGATCAGCTTCTTCATGGATCGATCTCCCCTCACGGGCCGAACGGGATGCAGAACACGACGAGGTCGTACCAACCGCGCTTCTCGTTCCACGCCTGCACGACGTAGCCCGTGTAGCCCGGCGGGCAGTCCGCGAGGCGCACGATCGCGGCCCCCTCGGACGTCCTGCCGGGGACCGGGTAGCAGTTGTAGACGGAGATGTTGTCGCCGATGTGGATCGTCCGGCCGACCCGGCCCGGCGGGCACTCCTCGGTCCTCACGATCGGGCCGGTGTCGTCCGCGTGCGCGGGTGCCACCGGCGCCACGACCGTCGCCGCGACGAACGCCGCAGCTATCAGCTTCTTCAAGATCGCCACCTTTCGCTTCGTCTACGGGCCGAGGTAGATGCAGGTCCAGATGCGGTGGTAGTCGTTCTCGAGGTCGTAGTACCAAGCCCACACGCCGTAGTAGCCGCCGCCGTAGTCGCGGCAGTCCTCGACGCCCGCGCCGGGACGTTCGTCGGCCGAAGCCGGCGCGACCGGGAGCAGGAGGGCCCCCGCCAGGCATGCGCTCGCTACGAGCTTTCTCATTCCGTCCTCCTTCATTGGATGCGGCTGTCGGTTTCGGGTCAGGGCCCGATCGGTTCGCAGTACTCGGCGACGTCCTCGGTCTCGCCGGTCTTCGGGTTCGCGACCCAGACGACGACCCCGATCTGCATGGGGCCGCAGGGACGGACGCCGGCGGGAGGCCCGGGCTCCGACGCGGCCTGGGCGGCCGTTGCGGGGACCAGCAGCGCGGCGGCCAGGGCCACGCCGGCAACGATCTTCTTCACTCGATTCCCCCCTTCCGGTAACTCACCCAATCCGGACAACTTGTACACCACCGGGCAAAATCCTCCCGATGAGCGACTCGGTGGCGTTCGACAGGGCGGTCGACTACTACGACCGGACGCGCGCGCTGCCGCCCGGAGTGGAGGCCGCCATGGTCGAGGCGGTGTCGGCCGAGCTGGCCGGGCGGGGAAGGGTGCTCGAGATCGGAGCCGGGACGGGCCGGATCGCATTGCCGCTGAGGGCCGCGGGGGTCGACGTAGTCGGGCTCGACCTGTCGCTGCCGATGCTGGAGAGGTTCGTGGCCAAGGCCGGCGGGGCGGCTCCGGTCGTTGGGGGCGACGCGACGCGGCTCCCTTTCCGCGACCGTTCGTTCGGGGCGGCGTTCGCCGTCCACGTCCTGCACCTGATCCCCTCGTGGAAGGTCGCGGTGCGCGAGCTCCTGCGCGTGGTCGAGCCCGGCGGTGTCCTACTCGTGAGCCAGGGCTGGTGGGGGCTCCTCGCGTACCTCGACGTGATCGAGGCGTACACCGAAGCGGCGGGGATCGAGCTGCGCCACGTGGGGCTGAACGACGAGGCCGAGCTGGACGCGGCACTTCCCGACGCGACGC
>DASQDO010000516.1:0-6655 GCA_035634135.1 Actinomycetota bacterium | reverse complement strand
CCGTGACTGCAGATGTTCGTGCCGCTGCTGATGCAGGGTTCGTCCCCGCCACTCTCGACGTCGGCCGCACCGGGGCCGACGTCCGAATGCGCTCCGCCGTCACAGAGACTCGTTCCTGAGCTCGTCCCCGTGAAGTCCGAGTAGCAGGCCTCGGACACGACGTTGCCCAAGAATGGGTGGTCGAGGTCGATCCCACTGTCCAGGATCGCCACCGCCGTACCGCCGCCGCGGAGCCCGAGGGCCCGCACGTCGTCCCCGTTGACGACGGGGATCGAGCTGTCGAGCGTCGCCTTTTCCGGCAAGTCCTCGGTGAACCCCGTGACGAGTGGGTCGTGCACGAGGCTCCGGACGGTGTCGGGCCCGGCCTCGAGGAGGAGGTAGGGGAGGATCTCGTAGCGGTGGAGGACTCGCGCGTCGGACTTGTCGATGGTGTCCAGAACCGTCCGCTGTGCGGCCATGTCCCGCACGGAGACGAGCAGCCGGATCTCACCCTTGTCCGTCGCGGTCTCGATCAACCCCAGGAGGACGGGTGGGATCTCGCGCCCGGATCCGGCGGGCGTCGCGGCCGCGGATCCCATGAGCGAGAGGACCAACAAGGCACACACCGCTCCGGTCGTGCGGGGAGGTATGGACTTAGGCATGCTGCTCTCCTTTCGGGATGGCCCGAAGCGTCGGAGCCGCAGAAGAGAGCAGATGCTTGCTGTCCGTGCGGGACGGTCCCCGGGTGGGTCTGTTCCTTTCTCGCGCACGAGGGGCCGTTGCGCTGTTAGCTGCGCTACATCCGCGCGGGCGGGACGGAATAGGAGCAGGGATGGCTCGCGGCTGGCCGAGGCCGCGGTACCGGGAAGCATCGCTACGGTTCAGGGCGGCCACGACCTCGGCCCCCCTAGCCCCCTACTTCAGCGGCTTGTCTTTCGGGTAGATGTCCGTCTCCGACTTCTCCCAGACCCGGCCGTCCAGCTCCTCTACGTTGAAGCTGTAGTCGTAGGTCAGGCTCCCGCCGTAGGTCGCTCCTAGCGTCATCAGCCCCGTTATCGCCAGCGACAACGCCGCCAGGCCCAGGCCGGCCCTCGGCTCCTCTTGCCCGCTCCGCATCAGGATGTCGATCAGCACCAATACGCCCGTCGTCAGCATGGCCGCCATGTGGAAGTTCGCCGTGCGCCAGACCTGGGTGTGCTTCGGCGTCGACTTCAGCCAATCCCAGAAGCCCGTCAGCATCGTCGGCAGCGAGAACAGTGCCCCCGAGATCAGCAGGATCGTCCCGGCCCTGAAGAAGTCGTACTCCGTCTGCGGATCCTTCGCGACGTACGAGATCAGGTCGAAGATCCCCACGAAGAAATAGGCACCGACGACCAGGTCCGTCAGCGGCGGGTGGAACGGCTTTCCCGCGAAGCCGCGCAGGCCCTTGAACTTCCGCCCCTTCATCGAGATGCCGGGGCCGATCGAGAACAGACGGGCCATCGTGATCCCCTTTCGGAAACTGCGGGACGACGGACCGAGCTTAGATGAGCGCGGCGCCTCCCGAGCGGCGGGGGTCGAAGGCCGCGTCGACGTCGCCGTCGTCGGTCACCGACGCCACCTGGACGGCCCCGAAGTACATGTGGATGTCGTCGTAGGGGAGCGGGTTGTAGCCGACCTGGTGGCCCGGGATGCCGGGCTCGAAGCACAGCAGCTCGCCGGAGGGCCGGGGGTCGAGGTGGATGCGAGGCCCTGCGACGGCCTCCTTGAGCGACGCGCCGTCGAACGCGAGGCGCACCAGCGTCTGTGCGATCGCGGTGACGATCCGGTCCGCGCCCGGAGACCCGATCGCAACCGTCCGGCCCCCACCCCGCGCGATCGTCGGCGTCATGTTCGAGTGACAGCGCGTCCCGGGACGGAGGCCGTGCGCTCCGAAGGGATTCAGCTCCTCCTCGCCGAGCGTGTTGTTCAGCAGGATCCCGTCGACGCAGAGGCCGGCGCCGTAGCCGTTCGACTCGGTGATCGAGCACGCGTACCCGTCTGCGTCAGCGCTCGACGCATGAGTTGTGTCCGACGACCGCCGCGTGGTGAAACCCTTCACGGCCTCGTCGAACGCTGCCGCGATGAGATCGGGGTCCTGGTACTTCTCGGCCCTGTAGCCGATGGCGTTTCGCTGCGCCTCGACGAGAGCCCGCGCGCGCTCGACGGGTTCGTCGAGCGCCGAGTCGCCGAGCAGCGCCAGCATGTGGATCAGCACGGCCCCCCCGACCGCGGGAGGCGGGTTCGACTCGATCCGCCATCCCCCCGCGTCGGTGCCGATGGGCGACCGCACCTCGGCGCGGTACGCCTTGAGGTCCGACACGCCGAGGAAGCCGCCGTCGCGCGCGATCGCGTCGCCGATGTCGGTCGCGACGTCACCGCAGTAGAAGACGTCCGGGCCCTCCTCGGCGATGCGCTCGAGCGCGTCGGCGAGATCGGGCTGACACAGCGTCTCGCCCTCGCGCATCGGACGGCCGTCGACGACGAACAGCTCGCGCGAGCCCTCGAACTGGGACCAGATCTCGTTCCACGTGACCGAGAGGTAGTACGCCGACGTCTTGGGGAACGGGAGGCCCTCCCGGGCGACCTCGATCGCGCCCTGGAACAGCGCGGGCCACTCGATCTTCCCGTGGCGCTCCCACGCGACGCGCACCGCGGCTAGAACGCCCGGCACCGCGACCGCCCCTCCTCCGATCCCCGTGTACATCCCGTTCGAGTACTCGAGGAAGACCCGCCGCACGCCCTGGTTCGGCTCCGCCGGCTCGGTGGTCGGCATCGCGTTGTTGCCGTCGATGATCTCGACCTTCCCCTCGGGCGTCCTCACCGCCACGAAGCCGGACCCGGCGAGCGAGGTGAAGAAGGGCTCGGCGACCCAGCCCGTTATCGCGGCGGCGAGACAGGCGTCGACGGCGTTGCCGCCCTGGCGCGCGACCTCGGCCGCGGACTCAGTCCCCGACTTGTTGCCCGCCGCAATGCCCAGACGAGGCTTCGCCATGCCGGGAGGTTAGCCCCTCCTAGACTCGCGCGATGGCTCGCAAGCTCACGATCGAGGTATCGCGCGTCGCGCGCTGCGAGCCGAAGACCGTGATGGAGTTGGTGCGCGACCCGAAGACGTGGCCGCGCTGGCAGCCCGAGATCGTCTCGACCGAGGGCCCGGCCCCCCTGAACGAAGGAGACGACGTCTACGGGCACGCGGAGATGCTCGGCTTCGACGTCGAGGGGCACAGCAGGACGGTCTCGGTGACCCCCGACGCGTACGAAGAGGACGTGGTCGTCGGCGTCAGGATGCGCATCGTCTACGAGGTGAGCCGCGACGACGCCGGGAACACGGTCGTGACGCGCCGGCTCTCGGCGCAGCTCCCCGGCGGGCTCGCCGGCAGGCTTCTGTCGTTCTTCCTGAAGCGCAGGCTGACGCGCATGCAGGACGGAGTGATCGAGGATCTGGTGCGGCAGGCGGAGCGGCGCTAGGCCGAGGGGGTGCCGTCCGCGGCCACCAGATCGGCCATCGCCGTCATCAGGTCGCGCAAAGAGACGATCCCAACCGGGTCGTCCATCTCCATCACGAGCAGGTGGCGGAAGCCGCCCTCGGTCATCGTGTGGACGGCCTTCAGCAGCTCCCAGCCCGGCGAACCGCTCACCACGTCGCGCGTCATGACGTCGGCGACCGTGACCTCGTCCATCTTCCCGTCCTCGGCGATCGCCCGCAGGACGTCGCGCTCGGTCACGATGCCGGCGACGCGCTCGTTCTCCACGACGACGGCGCAGCCCACGCCCCGGTCCGTCATGACCTTCGCGGCCCGCCGCAGCGTCGTGGCCGGGCCGACGGTGACGAGATGCCTGATCGCGACGTCGCGCAGGAGCTTCATGGGCGACATCATCTGCCAGATCGTTGGGCCGGGCAACCGGAGACTTCGGCTAGCTTCTGGGCGTGATCATCGGAGCGCACGTCCCCGGAGACGCCCCCCTCGAGGAGGCCGCGGCCGTCGAGGCCGAGTGCGTCCAGATGTTCGTCGGGCCCCCTCAGTCGTGGAAGAAGCCCCCGTCGCGCCCCGACGCCGCGGAGCTCGTCGCGTCGCCGCTCCCGGTCTACGTCCACGCCCCCTACCTCATCAACGTCGCGTCGCCGAACAACAAGGTCCGTATCCCGTCGCGCAAGATCCTGACCGACACGCTCGACCGGGCCGCCGAGGTCGGGGCCGCGGGCGTGATCGTCCATGCCGGCCACGCGGAGGACGGGATCGAGCGCGGGTTCGTCCGCTGGGTCAAGTGCTTCGAAGAGGTCGAGGCGCCCGTCCCGATCCTCATCGAGAACACCGCGGGCGGGACGAACGCGATGGGCCGTCACGTCGACGTCCTCGCCGAGCTGTTCGACCATCTGAAGGGATTCGACGCGGGCTTCTGCTTCGACACGTGTCACGCGCACGCGGCGGGCGAGGACCTGGCCGACGTCGTCGAGAGGGTCCGCGCCGCGACCGGACGGATCGACGTCCTGCACGCGAACAGCTCGCGCGACGAGGCCGGGACGGGGGCAGACCGTCACGCGAACTTCACCGACGGCAAGCTCGCGCCGGAGGCGATCCTCGAGATGATCCAGGCCTCGGGGGCCCCGGCCGTGATCTGCGAGACGCCGTGGCCGGCGATCGCAGACGACATCGCGTGGCTGCGGGAGCGGCTCTAGCCCGAGATCCCCGACAGCAACGACTCGACGTGGCCCTTGGCGCGCACGCCGTACTGCGCCTCCAGCAGCGTCCCGTCCTCGTCGATCACGAACGTCGAACGCTTGATGCGCGGCTTCTTGCCCTCGGCCTCCTCGGCTACGCCGTACTCGCGCGCCATCGTGTAGTCCGAGTCGATCAGCAGCGGGAAGTTCAGCGAGTGCTTGTCGGAGAACCTGCGGTGCGACGACGCTCCCTGCGGGCTGACGCCGAACACCCGGAACCCGGCCTCGTCGATACGCGGCTGCGCGTCGCGGAAGTCACACGCTTGAGCGGTACAGCCCGGCGTGTCGTCGGCCGGATAGAAGTACACGATCACCTTCTGACCCCGGAGATCGGCCAGGCTCCACGTCGTCCCGTCCGCGTCCTCGAGAGAGAAGTCGGGGGCCTTGTCCCCGCGTTCCAGCTGCGTCACGTGATCAGTCCTCCTCCGACCGGCCGCCGCCGAGGGGGCCGATCCGTTCGATGATCGATTCCTGTATCCACCCGAGCCAGTGGAGCACCTCGTAGGCCGGTGCCTCCGGCGACGCCGGGTCGATCTCGGCCCCCATCTTCTCCTCGGTCACGCCCAACCTCGTCCCGACCGCGAGCCTCACGTCGGTGAGCCATGCGAGCCTCGCCGTCACGAGCTCGTCGTTCAGCTCTACGTCGGCGCGTCCTGCCGGGCCCATCGACTCCGACACCGCGGCGAGCGAGCGCACCTTCTCCTTGCGCAGCTCGTCGCCGACCATGTCGTGGTAGCTCTGCGCGTCCTCGGGGTCGTCGTAGGCGTCGGGGAACAGACGGGCGATCACGGGATCGGCCCGCGGGACGCCGGCTTCCAGCAGCGTGCGCGTCTCGTCCACGAGCTGACGCAGCAGACCGGCCTCGTGCTCTTCGAGGTGCAGGACGGGCCCGCGACCGACTCGCACCTCAGTCGCTCTTCGTCAACCTCGCCCACAGCCCGTGCGCGTGCAGCCGGTAGCAGTCGAGCTCGGCCTTCTCGCGCGGCCCGCTCGACACGACCGCCTTGCCCTTGTGGTGCACGTCGAGCATCAGCTGGGTCGCCTTCTCGAACGAGTAGCCGAAGAGCTTCTGGAAGACCCACGTCACGTACGACATGAGGTTGATCGGGTCGTTCCACACGATGACGAGCCAGGGCCGCTCGAGGTCGGTCGCTTCGTCATTCGTGATCTCTTCGATGGTGTCGGGGGCGATGCTCACTCCGCGGGCCTGACGCCGTGCCCGCCGAACTCCTTGCGCAGCGCGGCGACGAGCTTGTTCGAGAAAGAGCTCTCCTGGCGCGACGAGAACCGCTCGAACAACGACAGCGCGATCACGGGGGCCGGGATCGCGTGCTCGATCGCGTACTCGAGCGTCCACCTGCCCTCGCCCGAGTCCTCGACGTAGTCGTCGAGCGACGCCAGCTCGGGATCGCCGCTCAGAGCGCGCGCCGCGAGGTCGAGGAGCCACGACCGCACGACGCTGCCGTGGCGCCACAGCTCGGCCACCCGTGCGACGTCGACGTCGAAGCCGCCCTCGTGCATGAGCTGGAAGCCTTCGCCGTACGCCTGCATCAACGCGTACTCGATCCCGTTGTGGACCATCTTGGTGAAGTGGCCGGCGCCGGGGGGGCCGACGCGCGCGTAGCCGTCTTCCGGCGCGAGCGTCGCGAAGATCGGCTCGAGCCGCGCGAACGTCTCCTCGGACGCTCCGACCATCAGGCAGTAGCCCTCGGTCAGGCCCCAGATGCCGCCCGAGGTCCCGCAGTCGACGAACTCGATCCCGGCTTCTGCGAGGAGCGAGGCGCGCGCGACGGAGTCGACGTGACGTGAGTTCCCGCCGTCGACGACGACGTCTCCGGCGTCGAGCAGGTCCGCGAGCCGCGCGATCGTCGAGCCCGTGACCTCGCCGGCCGGGAGCATCGCCCACACGGCCTTCGGCGGCGTGAGCTTCTCGACGAG
>DASQDO010000515.1:0-6987 GCA_035634135.1 Actinomycetota bacterium | reverse complement strand
CGGCACCTACCGACGGCGTACAGCCTCGTCCACCGGTGGCGGAGTGAACAAGAGGGTTAACGTGCTTTACGCAAGATTTCGACTACGTGGTTGTGCGTACCGCGGTTCTGCCACGGGATCGGGTCCGCCGAGCCGAGGCCGAGGCTCTCGAACTCGGTCATCCAGGCGTCCGTCGTCCACGCCGACACGTCCTCGCCCTGCGCCTCCTTCAGCGCCGCGAGCGCGTCGTCGAGGGCCGCGGCCACCTGGGCCCTGCAGCCCTCCTTGGCCGGCGTGTCGAGGTTGTCGCAGTAGTTGCGGGCGTAGCCGCGCGCGGCCCTCTTCGAGAACAGGTTGTCGAGGTACGACGAGAAGTCGTGCCACATGTCCCGGTCGGTGACCGGGGTGCCTACCAGGTCGTACGCGTCCGCGCCGATCTCGTCGTCGAACACCCGGTGGACGAGCGCGTCGAACCACGCGTCGAAGATCGCGGCGGCCGGACCGTTGTCCTCCGCCGTGTCGCCGTCCTTCCAGTCGCGGTTGTGCCGGTGCGCGCCGCCCTTGACCCACGCGCGAACGAGCTTCAGCGCCTGGTCAGCTTCCGCGGCCTCGGCTGCCCCGCCCCAGCGCGTCATCTTCCGTCCGAGGTAGACCGCGCGGGCGTCGCGCGTCGCTGCCTGGCGGATGACGTCGACGAGGTCCGACAGCCTCCCCTTGCGCTTGCCGTCGAAGTGCCTGTGCATCTCGTTCTGCAAGAGCTCGACGCGGTGGATCGAGCCCCACTTGATGCCGTCGTAGTTGTCCCAGCGGGTCGCGGGCTTGTTGTTCCAGTTCGCGATCCATCCCTGCTTCGGGTTGATCACCTTCGGGTGACGCGAGTACGGCAGCCGTCCCTTCCACTCCCAGTCGCCGGTGCCCCACGTCGGCAGGCTCGGGTGGTACCCCTTCGGACGCACCGGGTAGTAGCCGACGTGGAAGTAGCCGATGTCGCGGTCGTCGGCGTAGAAGGTGTTGAACGACATCGTGAACTTGCCGGCCGCCTTCGCGAAGTCCTCGATCGAGTCGACCTGGGTGTTCCACTTGTAGAACTGCGGGATCGAGTCGACCTCGCGCTTCCAGAAGAACCGCTGCTTGACGAACGCGACGGGCTTCCCGCCGACCTCACCGCGCGCGAACACCGGCCCGTGGACCGTCCGGTAGAACGTGCGCTGCTCGACGCTGGGCGGTCCGGGCGATCCCGCGGACGGCTTCACGACGAACGTCTCCGAGCGCGACTCCATCTCCCTGCACTCGCCCTCGAACATGTATCCGTTCGAGTCCTGCGCCGCCTCGCCGCCGGCGGGGTCGCAGAGGAGCTCGACCTTCGTGTCGACGGCGTCGGAGTATCCGGTGGTCAGAGTCCACGCGTAGTCCGGCCCCCGTCCCAGCGGCACGAGAGCGGACGCGCCGGGGACCGCCGGGCCGCGGAAGTGCGCCTCGTCCTCCCCCGACACGTGCACGTCGACGTCCCAGAAGAACGACGGGACCGCGTAGCCGACCTGCGGCGCGCCGATCTGCATCGGGTTCCCCGATGCCGACTCCTTCGCGCCGACGATCAAGGCGTTCGAAGCGGGGGCACGGAAGCCCATCGATGCGAGGAAGTCCTGGACGCGCTTCTGCTCTCTCGACGTCTGGCGGGCGAGCGCCGGCGCGTCGTCCGGTATCGCGAACGAAGCCTTCTTGGTCTTGCCGAGGGCCTGCGACGGGAAGCGGCCCTCACGTGCCGGGATCGACGTCGCCGAACGGCGGTCGTTGCGGCTCACGAAGTCCTCGTAGATCTTCGGTCCGAGCTTCGAGCCGTGCTTCTCGACGAGGTGCGCGTACAGGCCTGCGTTGTCGAGCTCGGTCCCGGCGGTCTCGCCGAACACGCGCAGCTGGAGGATCGCGACGTAGAGCGTGTCGAGCGGCGTCCAGTCCGCGGGCTCGGGCTCGGGGCACGGGTTGCCGAGCGCCTGGTACTCGGCGGGGCACTGTGCCGGGTTCGTCCGCAGCTCCGCGATGTACTGGTTGACGCCGTCGGCGTAGGCCTGCAGCCCGTCCTGCACCGTCTTGCCGGTCGCGCCGAACTTGTCGTCGAGGTCGTCGTACATCTTCTGGACCTCTTCCTCGGTGTATCCCTCGCGGCGCGCGGTGACGTCCATGGGGAGGTAGTCGGGGCCGATCAGCGTCGACAGCTCGCCTTTCGCCGCGTGGCGGAAGACGTCCATCTCCCACAGGCGGTCCTCGGCCGTCGTGTAGCCGAGCGCGTGGCTCGCGGTGTCGAACGAGTCCGCGTAGATGTGCGGGATGCCGAACTCGTCGCGGTAGACCGTGACGCCCTCGACCGGCTGGTAGTCGCGCTCGACCTCTTTCGGGCCGAACTGCATCGAGTGGAAGTAGGTCGCGATCTCGTCGTCGGTGACGTCCTCGTCGTCGATCAGCGAGGCGTACAGCTCGCGCTGGTCGTCGAAGTGGGGGCCGAAGTCACCCGAGGGAACCTCGTCCGGCGTGACGTTGCCGTCCTGGCCGGGCGGGACGATCGAGTAGGCCTCCATGGTGTCGGGGACCTTCGGGGGGCCCTGCTCCTGCGCCGCGATCGAGACGGGGAGCGAGGTCAGTAGCAGGGCGCCGAGCAACGAGAGCGCGAAGAGCCGGCGAGACATCGGGTACCTCCAGGGCGGGACGGCTTGGTTCGGTCAGGTCCGTGTTACCCCGTTCGCCCGGTTCTGCACCGCCGGGTCGGCGCTCGCAACCCTTCTCCTGCTCCGCGCTGTACGCGTCCTTGCCCCCGACCCCTGCCCAGACCGGGCCGGTCAGGCCAGCAGCAAGCGGTCGAGCGCCATCGCGCCGAAGAGCAGCGCCAGGTAGTAGATCGAGAACCGGAACAGCCACCACGCGACGGTCGGCGCCGTGTTGCGGTAGAGGCGGATCGCGCCGTAGAGGAACACGCCGTTCAGCACGAGGGCCGAGACCAGGTAGATCGCGCCCATCCTGCCGACGGAGAAGAACACGAGCGACATCGCAAGCAGCAGGAACGAATAGAGCAGGACGTGCTTCGCGGTCTCCTCGCGGCCGTACACGACCGGCATCATCGGCACGCCCGCTGCGGCGTAGTCCTTCTCGTATCGCATCGCGAGGGCCCAGAAATGCGGCGGCGTCCAGTAGAAGATGATCCCGAACAGCGCCAGCGCGGGCAGCTCGACGGTCCCGGTCACCGCGCTCCACCCGACGAGCGCGGGGAACGCGCCGGCCGCGCCGCCGATCACGATGTTCTGCGGCGTCGAGCGCTTCATGCCGATCGTGTAGACGAAGACGTAGAAGAGCAGCGCGACCGTGGTGAGGACGGCCGAGATGAGGTTCACCGTCGCCCACAGGTACGCGAACGCGACGACGCCGAGGATCACGCCGAACGCAAGGGCGCGCGCCGGCTCGACCTGGTGCATGGGCAGCGGCCGCCGCTTCGTGCGCGGCATCACGCGGTCTATGTCGCGATCGAGGTAGCAGTTGATCGCGTTCGCCCCACCGGCCGACAGCGCGCCGCCGATCAGCGTGTTCAGCACGAGCAGCCACGAGGGCCAGCCCTGCGCCGCGACGACCATCGACGGCACCGTCGTCACGAGCAGCAGCTCGACGATCCGCGGCTTCGTCAGCGCGAAGTAAGCGGCTGCCCGCTGCCGAAAGGTTGCCGGAGCCGTGACCTCGACCTCGGCGACCGGCGCGTGGACGACCTCCTCGACGGTCAGCGTGCCCGTCGGCTCGCCGATCACCAGCCTCTTCACGTCAGCGGCCGCCCGCCGCCATCGCCGGGACCCCCCGGGCGACGGACGCTTCGGAAGCGGCGCGGACGGAGGGGTGCGTGACGGTGACCATCGCCGCAAAGCTAGCCCAGATCAAGGCACCGGTCGTGAGGTGCAAGGCGACGACCAGGGCGTTGAGGTCGGTCCACAGGTTCAGCGCGCCGACGAAGATTTCGAACCCGAAGACGCCCGCCGCTGCGTGGGCGTAGCGGGCCGCGGCCGGCATCTCGTCACGCCGCTTGATCACGCTCCAGGCGACGGCGAAGACGGCGATCCCGACGATCCCGGCCAGGACGCGGTGGAACCAGTGCAGGGCGAACGTCTCGACGCCGAGGTCGGGCACGAGCTCGCCGTTGACGAGAGGCCACGACGGACCGATGTCCCGGGTGGACGCGAGCGACCCGACGACGAGCAGCGCGAGGACGCCGAGGCCGGCGAGCGCGATCCGCCGGCTGAGCCGCGCGTCGGTCGCGCCGTCGAGGCCGCGCGTGCGGGCGGCCACCATCCCGGCCAGGTAGACGAGCAACGCGAGCAGGCTCATCGCCATCACGAGGTGGGCGACGACGACGAGGCGCTCGAGCTCGGCCTTGACGACCGCCGCGCCGAGAAGCGCCTGGAAGACCACGAGGACCAGCGCCGCCACCGACGCGACCTTGATGCGGCGCTCGTCGCGCAGGCGCCGCACGGCGACGATCGCGAGGGCGAGGATCAGGAACCCGACGATCGCGGCGGTGAACCGGTGGGAGAACTCGATGATCTCGGCCCTCGTCTCGAGCGCCGGGACGAGCCTTCCGCCGCAGTCCGGCCAGTCGGTGCCGCAGCCGAGCCCGGACTTGGTGGCGCGGACCAAGCCCCCGATCGCGATCAACACGATCGTGGCGATCAGGGACGCGCTCGTGAGCCTGCGAAAGAGGGTCATCGGTGCGGCGATTCTATCTGCGCCCCTAAACGCGACCGCCCGCTAGGCTGCCGAACTGATGAAGCGGAGATTGTGTCTCGGAGCCATAGCCGCGCTGCTCGCGCTGACCGCGTCCGCGTGCGGCGGGAGCGACGACGGCGGCGGGTCCGGCGGTTCGGACAAGTCCGACTCCGCGAGCTCGGGGGCCGAGTCGTTCGAGCAGCCGTTCGACGACGTGAAGGCCTACCCGGTGTTCGCCAGCTCGGAGGTCGTCGAGGGCGAGAACCGGTTTCTGATCGGGTTGCTCAACGACGAGGACGCGCCCATCTCCTCGCCGGACATCTCGATGCACGTCGCGTTCTTCGACCTCGCCGAGTCCGCCGAAGAGCCGGCCTTCGAGACCGACGCCGAGTTCATCGACACCGGCCCCCGCGGGCTCTACGTGACGTACCCGACGTTCGACTCCGCGGGCAGGTGGGGGGCCGAGGTGACCGTGTCCGGTGACGGCCTCGACGAGACCGTGCGGGCGGGCTTCGACGTCGGAAAGGACGGGACGACGCCGGCGATCGGCGAGCCCGCGCCGGCGTCCAAGACGCTCACCGCGTCCGGGCGCAAGCTCGAGAAGATCACCACGGACACGAAACCCGACCCGGACTTCTACGAGTCCTCGATCCACGAGGCCGTGGAGAAGGGCGATCCGTTCGTCGTCACGTTCGCGACGCCGAAGTTCTGCACCTCGGCCGTGTGCGCCCCGACGCTCGACATCGTCAAGAAGGAGTCGAAGGACTGGCCGCAGGTCGAGTTCATCCACGTCGAGGTCTACGAGAACCTGGACGACCCCTCGAACCTGAAGCCAGTGCCGGCGGTCAAGGAGTGGGGCCTCCCGAGCGAGCCGTGGGTCTTCGTGGTCGACGCGAAGGGCAAGGTGGCGGCGAAGTTCGAGGGCACGGTGTCGCCTCAGGAGCTGAAGGAAGCCCTGGCGGACGTCTAGGCGTCGTCTATCGACACCGCGTAGAGCTTCCCGTCCCGCACCTCCAGCGGCACGTGCACCGGGTCACCCGTCGTCAGGTGCTCGTTGAGGTGGCCGAGGTTGAAGCCGTAGTCGACGTCCCCGGCGATGAAGATCTCGTAGGTGTCGTCGCCCTCCTTCAGCGTGAACGACGTGATCTCGCCGACGCCCTCCGACTCGACGTCGAGCAGGACCCCCGTCACCTCGTCGGGCGCGTCCTCGGCCGCGACGGGCTCGCCTCCGCCCCCGGGCTCCTCGGCCTCGTCGCCTCCGCACGCGGCCCCCAGCAGCGCGAGACCGGACAAGACGAGGACGACGATCAGCTTCCGCATCGCCCTAGGGTAGCCGTATGGCCTTCTCGCCCACCATCGACGAACTGCGGCGGGCCGTGGACGAGGCCCTCGCAGCGGACCTCCGCCGCCGCGCGGAAGAGCTTCCCGAGGCTCGCTTCCTGATCGACGAGATGTGGCGCCTCACCGCGGCCGGGGGCAAGCGGCTGCGCCCGGCCTTCTGCTACTGGGGCTATCGCGTCGCCGGAGGCGAACACGGCGACGCCATCTTGCGGGCCGCGTCGAGCCTCGAGCTCCTCCACACGTTCGCGATCGTGCACGACGACATCATGGACGCGGCCGACGAGCGGCGGGGGGAAGAAGCCGTGCACGCGCGCCACGGCGTCGGCGTCGGGATCCTCGTCGGCGACCTCGCGCTCGTGCTCGCCGACGACGCGTTCATGGGGGCCGGGTTCCCGGCGGAGGCCACGGCCCGCGCTTTCGCCGCGTACTCACGCATGAGGCAGGAGGTGATCGCCGGCCAGTACCTCGACCTCACGTACGCGGCGCGCAGCGACATCACCGTCGAGGACGCGCGCAGGGTCGCAGTCCTGAAGTCAGGCCGCTACTCGATCGAAGAGCCGCTCGCGATCGGGGCCGCGCTCGCCGGCGCGCCCGACGACTTCGTCGCGCGGCTCGCCGCGTTCGGCGGCCCCCTCGGCGAGGCGTTCCAGCTGCGCGACGACCTGCTCGGCACGTTCGGCGACCGCTCGCACGTCGGCAAGCCCGTCGACTCCGACATCGTCGAGGGAAAGCGCAACGTCCTCTACGCGTTCGCGGCCGCGGCCACCGCGGGCGAGGAGCATGCGGTCCTCGCGTCCCGCTGGGGCGGCGACTCCCTGACGCCCGACGAGATCGCACGCCTGCGCGCGCTCCTCGAGTCGTCGGGGGCGCGCGCGGCGACCGAGGCCCTCCTGGACGAGCAGGTAGCGGTCGCCCGGGAGCGTCTCGACGACC
>DASQDO010000514.1:0-2653 GCA_035634135.1 Actinomycetota bacterium | reverse complement strand
GTCGATCCCGAACTCCGCCTGCAGCAGGCGGGCCGTCGCGAGCTGGGCTTCGGAGTTGTCGTTCCCGACCGGCCGCGCGCCGCGCCGCGCCAGCCACTCCGAGACGTTGCCCGTGCCGCAGCCCAGCTCGATCGTGTCGAGACCGTCGAGCTCGTCGGGCAGGACGTGCAGCTGCGACTCGGGGACGGTGAAGATGCCCCACCACGGCTCCTCGCGCGCCCAGTCGCGCCGGCCGGGCTCGACCCAGTCCTTCGCGTGCGCGTCCCAGTCGGCCCGGTTGCGCGCGACGTGCTCGGGCAGCTCGCTCACTCGCGTTCGCTCTCGGCCTTCTCGTCGAGCTTCTCCTTGAGGTAGGCCGCTTTGTCGGCGCGCCGCACGGCAGCGAGCTGCTCGGTGTCGGTCGGGGCGTCCTTCGCGCGCTCGCGCTCATCGACCTCGCGGTCGGACTGCACGGCGCGCAGCTGCTGGGTGGTCGGCTCGTCGTCGGATGAGGAGGCCATCGCGCGAGGCTACCTCGACGTGGTCACCCGTGCTCGCGTCGCCGACGTCCTGGCGATTTGCCGTTGCGCGAGCCTGGGTAGAGAGCGCAGCGACTTCACCCCCGGCACAACGTCGGCATATGCTCAACCAACCACGCACGCCCACGACGCGCGGAGACAACCTGTGACTCAGATCGGCTTCGTCGGCCTCGGCCGGATGGGCGGCAACATGGTCGCCCGCATCAAGCGCGACTCAGACCACGACGTCGTCGCCTTCGACCGCGACCCCGAGACCGTGCAGCGGATCGCCGACGCGACCGGCGCGACCGGCGCGAGTTCGCTCGAGGACCTCGTGAGCAAGCTCGACGCGCCGCGGATGGTGTGGATCATGGTGCCGGCGGGCGGCCCGACGCAGGGAACCGTCGACACGCTCGCCGGCCTCCTCGACGCCGGCGACATGATCATCGACGGCGGCAACTCGAAGTGGACCGACGACCGCGAGCGGGCGGCCGCGCTGAGCGAGCGCGACATCGAGTACGCGGACGTCGGCGTCAGCGGCGGCGTCTGGGGGCTGCAGGTCGGCTACTGCATGATGGTCGGCGGCCCTGACGCAGCGGTCCAGCGGCTCGCGCCGATCCTCGACGTGCTCGCGCCCGAGACGAGCGAGGCGAGCCGGGGCGTCCTCGGCGATCGCGGCTGGGGGCACTTCGGCCCGAGCGGCGCCGGCCACTACGTGAAGATGGTCCACAACGGCGTCGAGTACGGGCTCATGCAGGCCTACGCGGAGGGCTTCGACCTCTTCGACAAGTGCGACTTCGAGCTCGACAACGCGAAGATCGCGCACCTGTGGAACCAGGGGTCGGTCGTGCGCTCGTGGCTGTGCGAGCTGGCCGCGCTGGCCTTCGAGCAGGAGGGCAACACGCTGGCGGGCCTGAGCGGCTACACCGCCGACTCCGGAGAAGGGCGCTGGACGATCGAGGACGCGATGGCCATTGACGTACCGACGTCCGTCCTCACGGCGTCGCTGCACGCGCGCTTCGACTCGCGTGGCAACGGCGACTTCACGCACCGGATGCTCGCGGCGCTGCGCGCGCAGTTCGGCGGCCACGCGACGAAGAAGAGCGCCGACGGGTGAGCGCGACCGACCGCGCCGCGACCGCCCCCGGCGCGCAGACCGGCCCCGAGGACAACCCGCTCACCGACGGGCTCGAGCGGCTCCCGGTCCACCCGACCGCGCTCGTGATCTTCGGCGCGACCGGCGACCTCGCGCGGCGCAAGCTGCTGCCCGCGCTCTACAACCTCGCCCACGAGGGCGCGCTGCCCGAGCGCTTCGGCCTGGTCGGCAACGCCCGCTCGGAGATGACCGACGACGAGTTTCGCGCGATGGCGCTCGAGTCCGTGCGGGAGTTCTCGCGCCGCCCACCCGACGAGAAGGTGCTCGAGAAGCTCTTCTCCGACGTGCGCTACGTCACGGGCTCGTTCGACGACGACGCGGTCTACGACGCGCTGGGGCGCGAGCTCGACTGGCTCGACGCCGAGGTCGGGCTGTTGCTGAACCGCTGCTTCTACCTCTCGACCGCGCCGACGTTCTTTCCCGTCATCGTCGACTGCCTAGGCCGCCACGAGCTCGCCGATCGCGAGGCCGCCGAGGTGCGCGTGATCATCGAGAAGCCGTTCGGGCGCTCGCTGCAGGAGGCGCGCGAGCTCAACGCGCGGGTGCTGTCGGTCTTCCACGAGGAGCAGGTCTTTCGCATCGACCACTACCTCGGCAAGGAGACCGTCCAGAACGTCCTGGCGCTGCGCTTCGCGAACAACATGTTCGAGCCGCTGTGGAACCGCAACTACATCGACCACGTGCAGATCACGGCGTCCGAGGACATCGGCATCGGCTCGCGGGCGGGCTACTACGACTCCGCCGGAGCGCTGCGCGACCTCGTCCAGAACCACAGGCTGCAGCTGCTGTCGCTGCTGTGCATGTAGCAGCAGGTCGCCTTCGAGGCCGACCCGGTGCGCGACGAGAAGGTCATGGTGCTGCTCGCGATCAGCGCGCCGACGCCCGTCGAGATCCCGCAGATGGCGGTGCGCGGCCAGTACGCGCCGGGGATCGTCGCCGGCGACGCGGCGCCGGGCTACCTCGACGAGGCCGGCGTGCCCGACGACTCCACCACCGAGAC
>DASQDO010000513.1:0-3441 GCA_035634135.1 Actinomycetota bacterium | reverse complement strand
CGTCTCCGCCGCGCCCGTCGACGACGTCGTCACCGGCGCCGGCCCTCATGATGTCGCCGCCTTCCGTCCCCAGGAGCACGTCGTCGAAGCCCGATCCCTCGACCCCCTCCGCGTCGACGACCACGTCGGTTCCCTGCCCCGTCGCGGTCTCCGTCACGAGGTCGACGGTCACGCCGCGAGTAGCGGCCTCGAAGGACACGAGCGCGCCCTCGAGGTGGTCGTCGCCCTCCCCACCGTGGGCGTCGTCGCGGGAGCCCGTCGCGGCGACGATGCGGTCGTCGCCGTCGGCGCCCTTCAGCTCGTCCGGCCCGGCGTCGAGGGACACGATCCGGTCGTCGCCCGGACCGCCTAGCGCGAAGTCGTAGGACACACGCTCGTTCGTGCCGCCCGTGTCGATCAGGTCCGCGCCGTCGTCGCCGTCGATGCGATCGCCCTCGTCCTCGCCGAACAGCCGGTCGTTCCCGGGGCCCCCGAGGAGGACGTCGTTGCCGCCGCCGCCCCGGATCACGTCCGCGCCGGGGCCACCGGCGAGGACCTCCGGGGTCTCGGCGTTGCCGGGGTTGTGCTCTCCGGCAGGGTCGTACTTGCGCTGGGAGGCCCCGTAGATGCGGTCGGCCCCTCCGCCGGCGTCGATCTGGTCGCGCCCTCCTTCGCCCACGACGAGGTCGCGGCCCCCGCCCGTGCAGACGCGGTCCTTGCCCTTCCCGGCGAAGACGCGGTCCTTCCCCGCGAGCGAGACGATGACGTCGTCTCCGTTCGTACCCCTGAGCGTGTCGGCGCCCTTCGACCCGACGATGGTGGGCGAGCGGCCGAAGCACTTCACGGCTGCATGGGCGGGCGCGGCGACGCCGGCCGCGGCGAGTGCCGCGGCGACCGCGATGACGGTCTTGCGCATGGATCCTCCTGTCAACACCTATTCCGGTATTACCCCTCCCTCCCACCGTAAGGACCCCGGCCCCCGCCGTCCGCTCAGGTTTGAGCACACGGTTAGAGTGCGCGCCGCCCAGAACCGCCACCACGAGGGGAAGTGACGTCTTGAAGATCCTGCGCGTCGGTGCGCTCTGCGTCGCCGTTCTGCTGACAGCCGCGGCCTGTGGAGGAGACGACGGGGACGACGCCGCCGCCCCGACGGCCGCCGCCGAGGAGACCGCCGCCGGCTCCGACGAGGAGTTCTGCGATGCAGTCGTGGCCGCAGAGACCGAGGTGCTCGCCGCGACTTCGGGCGGTGACCCGAGCGGCGTCGAGGACCTGCTCGTGACCGTCGAGGAGACGGCGCCGGCCGAGCTCGAGGAGCAGGTCGGGGTCGTCGTCGCCACGGTGCGGGACGCGCTCGAAACCCGCAACGACCGCGCCTTCCAGTCCGAGGAGTTCTCGAAGAACGAGGAAGAGGTCGATCAGTGGGTCGCCGGCAACTGCGGCTTCGAGCGCATCGACGTGACCGCGGTCGACTACGCGTTCGAGGGCGTCCCGGAGACCATTCCCGCCGGGACCGTGACGTTCGGCTTCTCGAACGAGGGCGACGAGCTGCACGAGATGCTGACCGTCCGCTACAAGGACCCCGACACCACGATCGAGGACCTCATGAAGCTCTCCGACAAGGAGGCGGAGCAGGCGATCGACTTCCTCGGCGCGTCGTTCGGCCCCCCCGGGTTCAGCGACACCGAGAGCAGGGAGCTCACGCCGGGCAAGTACGCGCTCGTGTGCTTCGTCCCCGTCGGGTCGACCAGCGAGAAGGCCGCACGCAAGGCCGACGGGCCCCCGCACGTGGCGCGCGGGATGTCGGCCGAGTTCACCGTCGAGTAGCGGCCCTAGCGGCCGTCGCACCCTTTCTTCCGGAGGCGCTGGTACGTCTGGTACGTGTGGTTGGCGAGGTTGGAAGTGCAACCACACGTACCACGCCAACCACGCGCACCACGGCCCTTGATCCCACCTGTCGCGCGGCTATCGATCGCGTAGGTGATTAGGCCTAGCGCGCGTCGGGGTGCGAGATGACCTCCCAGAGGTGCCCGTCCAGGTCGCGGAAGTAGCCCGAGTAGAGATCCCAGGGCCGCCGGTGCGCGGTGTCGGTCAAGGTGGCGCCGGCGGCCTCGGCGCGGGCGAGCACCTCGTCCACCTCCTGGTCCGTCGCCACGAACCAGCCGACGCTGAAGCCGCCCGTCGACGGTTCGGGGGCCGCGACGTTCGCATCCTTGGCGAGCTCGGTCCTCGGGTACAGAGCGAACGTGAGCCCCCGCGGGAGGCGGAACATCACGGCGGCGCCCGCCGGCTCGGTGTCGCTGCCGGGGAACTCGGTGCCGATGATTCCCTCGGTCTCGAGCCCGAGCCCGTCGCGATAGAAGGCGAGCGCGCGGTCGAGGTCTGCGACTGCGATCGTGATCACGTCGATGCGGGGCTCCACGGCTGCGACCGTACCGTGCCCTTATTGGCACGGGCCCGACCCGGCATGATGCAGGGTGGGAAAACCGCCCGGCGAACCCAATCTCCATGACGCGTATAGGACGTATCGCTCTCCCGTTGCTTCTGGCCGCTTCGTCGTTAGCGCCCCCTGCGGGCGCGAGCCCGATCGTCGCCGACGCGGCCGGGGCCGGGCTCGAGCCCGTCGCCTCCGTCGAGTACCCGGACGGCATGCACCTGGCCGTGACACGGATAAAGGGCCGCGACTACGTCTTCGCCTCCGCGTCGACGGTGACCCCCGGTGGCGGCATCCGCGTCTTCGACGTCACGAAGCCCGCCCGCCCGAAGATCGTCGCGACGATCCCGTGCAGCGGAGGCCAGGGCTTCCTCGACGTCTCGCACGACCGCAAGACCCTGATCGTCGGCGAGGGCCGGGCTCACCCGGCGGACCCCTGCATGCCCGGGGAGGCGATGGGCATCTACACCGTCGACATCTCGAACCCCCGCAAGCCGAAGCCCCTCGGGTACGCGCTCGCCGACCGAGCGGCTCATCACCTCGACGCGCATCCGACGAAGCCGTTCGTCTACGTCGCGCACGGCGACCCGGCCCTCACGGCCGCGGACGCGTTCGGTGCCTACGAGGTCTGGTCGATAGCGAACCCGGCCAAGCCGAGGCTCGTGACGACCGCCAAGGTCACCGGCTACCACGGCCCCCACGACATCGCGTTCAACGCGGACGGGACGCGGGCCGTCGCGTCGTCGATGTCGGCGATCCAGGTGCTCGACACGAGCGACCCGGCCGACCCGAAGGAGCTCCAGGTGCTCCAGTGCCCGGGGTGCTCGCACAACCACGAGGCCCACGTCACGCCGGACCAGAAGCACGTCGTGGTCAGCGACGAGACCACGGGCGGCATCGTGTCGCCGTGCCCGCTGGGCGCGCTGTACTTCTCCGCGTGGAACGCGGACGGCCCGGAGCACATGACGTACGTCGGCGAGTGGCAGCCGGCCGAGGCGGGCACGCCGTCGGGGGCGCCGACGAACGCGCCG
>DASQDO010000512.1:0-1866 GCA_035634135.1 Actinomycetota bacterium | reverse complement strand
TCGACGCGGGCGAGTTCCCGCCGGGGAGCATGGGGCCGAAGGTCGAGGCGGTGTGCCGCTTCGTCGAGTCCTCCGGCGGGACAGGCGTGATCACTTCGATCGAGTGCTGCGAGGACGGCGTCTACGGGAGAGCGGGGACTTTGATCGTCCCGTAGTGGCGCGGGTCACTGCGGCGAGGCGCTCGGTGGCCGACGCTCGGGCGCATGAGACCTCTCCTTGCGTTCGTCACCTGCCTGTTCGTGTTCGCTCCGCCCGCGTCCGCGGCCCCCGAGCCGGAGCTCTGGCTCACCCCTGCGGTCGACGGCCCGGTCTCGGTCCGGTTCGAGGCGCCGGTGCGCAAGTGGGGGAGCGGCCACCGCGGCATCGACTACGCGGTCGCTCCCGGCACCGCCGTCCGCGCCGCCGCGGCCGGCACGGTGACGTTCGCCGGCTCTGTGGCGGGCACGCGGGCGGTGACGATCGACCACGGCCCCTTCCAGACGACGTACTCGGCGCTCTCCTCGGTGGACGTGGCGATCGGCCAGGTCGTCGACCGCGGACACTGGATCGGGGCGGCGGGCGAGGCGCATCCCGGGAGCGGGACGGGCCTCCACCTGGGGGTAAAGAACGGCGACGAGTACCTCGACCCCGCGCTCTTCTTCGGCCCCGTCGACGCGTCGGCTGCGATCCACCTCGCGCCGGTGGTCGACCGCGCCGTCGAGGACATCCCCGACTCGTTCCATCCCTTCCCGCTGTCGGCGGGCGACCACGAGCGAACTTGCGTCGAGCACGATTCGGTCGACGCCGCGGTGACCTCGCCGAACGACAACGTCGTCGTCGCGATCAACGGGCTGGCGAGCCGGGCCGAAGGTCCGACCGGCACCGCGTTGTACCGCCATGCGGTCGAGCTCCTGCGATATCCGCCCGAGCGCGTCTACACGTTCTCGTACGCGGGGATGCAGGGGCCGCGCCTGCACGAGCCGTACGGCCAGTCCGCCACCTACGGCGACCTGAACGTAGCTGCGACGAAGCTCCACGCGCTGCTGCGCGAGATCGGGACGCGCCACCCCGGAGCGGAAGTGGACCTGCTCGCGCATTCGCAAGGCGGTCTCGTCGCGCGGGCGTTCCTGCAACAGCTCGAGACGTCGTGGGTGCCGGGCCTTCCGCACGTCGACCACCTCGTGACGCTGGCGACGCCGCACACCGGCGCGCCCGCAGCCGACATGGCGCGCCGGATGGACGGAACTTTGGTCGGCAACGCGATCAACGACGTCGTGTCGGGACTCTCGCGCGACACGGGGTGGTTCCCGGACCCGCGGTCACAGGCGGTGTCGCAGCTGTCGCCGTCCTCCGAGCTCCACGGGGTACTGGCGCGCGAAGACGTCGCGTTCGGCACTCGTGTGCTGTCGTTGTCGGTACCCGACGACTTCGTCGTACCGGCGCATCGTGCGCGACTGGAGCACGAGCAGAACCTGACGCTCCCGCCGTCCGGCGGCTTCGCCCACAGCCGGATCGTCGAGTCCGAGCGGGCGGCGTCCGTGGCGCACGACTTCCTGCGCGACGCCGCGCCGGGGTGCGCCGGGGGCTGGGACAACTGGGGGGCGCGGGCCGGAAAGCTGATCGAGTTCGTCGAGGACGCGATCTGGTAGCGCCGCCGGACCCTGGAAATGAAGAAGCCCCCTCCGTCGGGGGGATGGGTGGGGTAACGGAGGGGGCCGGGTGGATCGTTGTGTATGGGACATATTCTCCTCGGGGCCCGGGCCCAGTTCAACCGCTGGCGGGGCAGAGAAACCAAGCCCCAATTGTGCGCGAGGTACAAACCGGCCCTCCGGACACCCTGCCCCCTAGGATGGCCCCATGGCCACAAATCGCCTGCCTTTCGACGCG
>DASQDO010000511.1:0-11232 GCA_035634135.1 Actinomycetota bacterium | reverse complement strand
ACGCCGCGCTCCCGGCGATCCGCAAGGACCCGGCCGCGGCCATGGGGGCCGGCAAGACGACGTCCGTGATGAACGCAGGCGCTGAGCCGCGGCGCGTCACCTACGGCGAGTCCTCGGCGGTCGCCGGGACCCTGACGCTCGAGGACGGGTCGCCGCTCGCGTTCCAGTCCGTCGTCCTCTACACGAACGAGCGGGGCCGCGGGTGGACCCCCGCCGGGACGACGACGACGGGGGCCGACGGGTCGTTCGCGTTCTCGGTCGCGCCGCAGGCGGACACGAAGGCGTTCGTCGTCTACGACGGCAACGACACGACGTGGGGGAGCCAGAGCCGCCAGATCAGGATCCGCGTCCAGCCGGAGGTGACGCTGGTGCCCGAGGGAGCGATCGCCGACGCGTTCGGGACCTACCACTACCCGGCGGGGACGACCTCGGCCCGCCTCACCGGCAACGTCGCGCCGCCGCACGCCGGCAAGCGAGTGAGCGTGCGGGTGTGGCAGGTCTCAGTCGAAGGCACGATGACGCTGCTGAAGAAGCGGATCCGGCGGCTCGACGAGTCGGGCTCGTACACGACCGAGGTCGCGCTGCCGAACACGGCGCCCGGCAACCGCTACCGGGCCATCACGTGGTTCGAGGGCGACGCCGACCACACGAAGGCGCCGAGCCCCGAGGTGTTCTTCACCGTGGGGGCCTGAGAGCCCTTCTCACGCCGGTCTCGCCGAAACAGGGGGTCACGGCGGCGGCCGAAGGCGCAACGATTGGGAGGCTCGCCGCCGCGACCACGACTGTCACATGGGTTCGGAGCGCCCGCACGGGACAAGGATCGCACCGGCAAAGCGAGCCGTCCGCTCACTTCTTTACAGACGCGACGAAGGCCCCGCTGGGAGTTCGGGGCCTTCGTCTCGGTCGGCTCGCTGGGAGAAGAGCCGGGTCGCGTAGGTCGTTTGGGTGGTGCTTCTAGGTTCCCAGTCCGGAGATGGTCGTCAGCAGCTCGGCATGTTGAGCGTGGTGCCGGGGTTGGTCTCGGCCTCGAAGATCACCGTGACCCAGAGCTGGCCGCGGGACTTGATGGTGCCGATGCCCACGTGGCGGAAGGAGTCGTAGAGGACGTTCTTGGCGTGACCCGGCGAGGCCATGAAGGCGTCGTGCAGGCTCTGGACGTCGCCACCGACGCCGACGTTCTCGCCGAGGACGGTCCAGTTCGTGACCCGCTTGCTGAGCTTGTCGGAAGGCGTGTGGTACAGCTTCTGCTGCTTCACCATCTCCCGGGTGTGGAGGCGGGCTGCACGGGAGAGCTCGGGGTCGAGCCGGAGGGTCCCTGCACGGGCGACCCCTCGGACGTCGTTGATGCGCTTGGCGAAACCACGCTCGGCGCCCTTGACGTCCCAGCAGCCACCCTGCTTGGTCTGCGCACCTGCGGTGATTGCGGGCGCTGCGCCCACGAAGAGAGCCGTTGCGGTGAACCCGATGACTGCACGATTGAAAGCGTTCATAGCGAACCTCCCAGTTCGGTAGCTGGGCCGCCCTCGTGGGGCCCCTGGCTTTGCGCCCCCGCCTTGCGACGGGTTTGCCGTTTTCGCTTGGGTGTTGCCGTGTGCCTCTAACTTCGGCAGGAGCTCCGATTACCTTGAGAGCTCTTCACCCACTTTTTTCCTGTTCCGTTCGGGGTGTAGAACCCGGCCTGTGGAAGACCCGCTGTCGCTCGGTATCGGCGCGCTTCGCCGCGCCCTGAAGCGCGGGGAGCTGGACGCGCGCGAGGTCGCCGCTGCCGCGCTCGATCGGGCCGGTTCCCAGGAGCTGAACGCGTTCGTCGAGACGCGGGCGGAGGCCGTGGACGAGGCAGGGCGTGCCTCGGGCCCCCTCGCCGGAGTCCCCCTGGCGGTCAAGGACATGTTCGTGGACGAGGGCCGCGTGCCGACGTGCGGGTCGAACGCGCAC
This sequence comes from Actinomycetota bacterium, assembly GCA_035634135.1. Taxonomy (GTDB): domain Bacteria; phylum Actinomycetota; class CADDZG01; order CADDZG01; family WHSQ01; genus JALZEG01. Next base: position 9,297 of record DASQDO010000511.1, on the reverse strand, counting down.
GGGACCTGGCTCACCGGGACCGCCACGATCGTCGAGCGCCTGCGGCGGGCGGGGGCCGTCGTCGTCGGCTACACGAACCTCCACGAGTGGGGCGTCGGGATGACCTCGGCCGTCACCGCCACCGGCCCGATCCGCAACCCGTGGGACCCGGCCCTCGTGCCCGGGGGCTCGAGCGGGGGGTCGGCGGCCGCTCTCGCCGCCGGCATCGTCCCCGCCGCCATAGGGACCGACGCCGGAGGCTCGATCAGGTGTCCGTCCGCGTGCTGTGGGACGCCCGGGCTGAAGGCGCCGGGGGGCCGGCTGCCGACGAAGGGGTTCGTGGGAGACGGGGGCGCGATCGACGGGGTCGGCCCGATGGCGCGCTCGGTCGAGGACGTCGCGTTGCTGTTCGGCGTCATGGCCGACGAGGAGCTGTCGCTGCCGGAGGGAGAGTCGCTCCGGCTCGGGATCCCGTCGTCGTTCTTCTTCGACGACCTCGACCCGGGTGTGGGGGCCGCGGTCGAGTCGGGCCTCGAAGTCCTGCGCGGGCTCGCTGCCGACGTGCGTGAGGTCGACCTCCCGGCGGCGGCGACGGCTTCGTTCGCGGTCCCCGCGCTCCTGCTGCCGCTGTTCGCCGAGCGCCTCTCCGGCGTCGACGACGGCGCGTTCCAGCCGCCGACCGCGCACCTGATCGCGCTCGGCAGGTCCGCGACCGAAGACGACCGCCGCCAGGCAGCCGGGACGCAGGAAGCGATGGCCGCGGACTGGGCCCGCGTCTTCGAAGAGGTCGACGTCGTCGTGACGCCGACGCTTCCCGGCCCCCCTGCCCCCGTCGACACCCTGCTGGTCGAGCTTCCGTCCGGCCCGGCCGCGGCCGAGCTCGCGTACCTCCGCACGAACGCGCCGATGAACCTCGGAGGCGTGCCCGCGCTGTCGCTGCCGTGCGGCGTCATGCCGAGCGGGCTGACTACGAACCTGACGCTGACGGCGGCGCGGGGACGCGACGAGCTGGCGCTCGCGATGGGCCTCGCGTTCGAGCGAGCGACCGACGGCGCGTACGCGAACCGGATAGCGCGCTAGCCGTAGAGGCTCGAGACGCGGTGGGCTACCGCGCGCTCGATCTCTTTCGTTTGTTCCGGTCCCGGCTTGGTCCCGCGGGCATCTCGCACGTAGAACGTGTCGACGACGCGCGCCCCCAGCGTGTCGATCTTCGCTACGTGGATGTCCAGGTCGAGGTCGCTCAGGCCCGCCGCGATCGCGTAGAGCAGGCCGAGGGCGTCCGGCCCCCGTACCTCGACGACCGTCGAGTGCACGGACGCGTCGTCGACCACGCGGACGTCGACGGCGACCTCCCCGGCGGGGCGGTAGTCGAGCGCCTTTTTCGTCAACCGGGCCTCGAGCGCGATGCGACCGGCGAACGCGGCCTCGAGGCCCGCGACCACCGACTCCATCCGCGCCGGGTCGTCCGGCCGCACGGTCAACCGCTGGAGAGCGAGGCCCTCGGTCGTCGAGAACGCCTGCGCGCTCAGCACCGTCACGAGGTTCATCGCCAGCACGCCGGCCGTGCGCGCGAGGGAGCCGGGCCGGTCCGCCACGCACACGGTGAGGACTTCGGTGCCGTCCTCGGTTCCGTCTTCGACGCGCGCCACCACGTCTCCGGGGCGCGGGCGCCGGAGCAACAGGCGTATGTCGTCGGCGATCTCGGCCACGGTCGCGCTCCCGAGATAAGAAGGCGGGAGCGTCGTAAGGACGTCCTCTGCACTTCCCGCAAGCGCGGGCTCGAAGGCGATGACCTCGCGCGCCTTGGTCGAGACGTCGCTGCGCGCCGGGAGCGCGCCGGTCTCGAGCGCGACGAGGGCCTTGCGGAACAGGTCGCGCACGAGCGACGCCTTCCACGGGGTCCAGGCTTCCGGCCCCGTCGCAGTCGCGTCCGCCACCGTCAGCACGTAGAGCAGCCGCAGCAGGCGCGGCGTCCCGACGCGTGCGGCGACGTCTTCGATCACCGCGCCGTCGTCGAGGTCGCGCCGCGTCGCGGTGTCGACCAGAAGGAGATGCCATCGCACGAGCGTTGCGATCTCCTCGACGGTCGCATGGTCGAACCCCATCCGCGTCGCCGCGGAGCGCGCGAGGCGCTCGCCCGCGACCGAGTGGTCCTCACCCGATCCCTTGCCGGCGTCGTGCAGCAGCGTCGCGACCAGCAGCGCGTCGGTCGATCCCGCGTCGCGCGCGAGGCCGTCCTCGGCGAGCACGCGGTTCGCCGCGTCAACGGCTACGAAGGAGTGACCGTCGACCGTGTAGCGGTGGTACGGGTCGTGTTGGGCCCGGCCCCTCGCGCCGCTCCATTCGGGCAGCAGCACCGGCCACGCGCCGGCGTGGTCGAGGAGCTCGAGCGCGGACGACGCCGCGGGCCCGCCGAGCAGGCGTACGAACGCGTCGCGCAGGCGCGGGTCCCACCGCTCCTGAGGTTCGCCGGCGAAGGCCGAGTCGAGGGAGTCCAGAGAGCGCGCCGACAACGGCTTGGCGAGCGTCGCATGTGCTGCGAGGAGCGACGTCGCGGTGACGGGATCCGGCGGGACGGTGAGGCCCAGCGCGCCGTCGTCGAGCCGCACACCCGGCGCGACCTCGAGCGCGCTCCCGGACCGGCGCGGCCCCCTCGCCGCGAGGTCGTTGAGCGTGCGCCGGGTCCGGCTCTCGATACGGCGCGCGCTCGAGTGGACCCGTTCCATCAGCTCGTCGGGATCGTCGAACCCCAGCTCCCGCGCCACCGCGGGCTGCAGGTCGATCCGCAGCCGGTCGAGCTTGCGCTTCGACTGCGCGTGCAGGGCCTCGCGCGCCGCGAGCAGGACCGACCTCTCCTCGTCGAGCCCCGTCGTGTTCTCGCCGCCGGCGGCTGCGAGCCAGCCCATGGCGTGCAGGTCGCGGAGCCCTCCCACGTCCTCCTTCAGGTCGGGCGCGAGCGACCATCCGGCGCGCTCCCGTGACGAATGTCGAGCTTCGGTTGCGGAGACGATCGTTCGCACGAGCGCGCGGGCCCCGCGCCGGAGCCAGCGGGCACGCCGGTCGACGAGCTCGGCGAACGCAGCCTCGTCGCCCGCCACCAGCCGGGCCGACAGAAGAGACGTCGCGGCATCTAGGTCCTTCGTCGCGTGCTCGACGGCTTCGGCCGGCGTGCGCACGGCGTGGCCGACCTGGAACCCCGCGTCCCACAGCGGATACAGCAGCCCCCGCAGGGTCGCGGGGGAGACGTCCGGCTTCCGCGGCACGAGGCACAGCAGGTCTACGTCGGAGTGCGGCGACATCTCGCGCCGGCCGTATCCGCCGACGGCGACGAGCGTCACGCCTCCCGCGGGGCCGAGGGCCGCGTCGGCCAGCTCGCGCAGGGCGGCGTCCACGTCGCCTGAGCGAGCCGCGGCAACCGTCGTGCCGTCACTCAGCCCCAGGCGACGTGGCGCCCTTACGTCTTTCAGAGAGCGTCCGGGCCCTTCTCGCCGGTCCGGATCCGCACGACCTGCTCGGCCGGCACGACCCAGATCTTGCCGTCGCCGATCGAGTCCGTGCGGGCCGAGGTGACGATCGCCTTCACGACGTCGTCGACCTGGTCGTCGTCGACCGCGACCTCGATGCGCGTCTTCGGCAAGAAGTCCACCTGGTACTCGGCCCCCCTGTAGACCTCGGTGTGGCCCTTCTGCCGGCCGAACCCGCGTGCGTCCGAGACCGTCAGCCCCTGCACGCCGATCCCTTCGAGCGCCTCCTTCACGTCTTCGAGCTTGAAGGGCTTCACGACTGCGACCACGACCTTCATCTAGGCCTCGCTTCCTCTCGGGACCCGCACGGCCGCGGGAGCGTGTGCGGGGACGGGGGCCGCGGCCGGGGCGGGCGAGAACCCGCCGCCGCCCTCGGCGAACGCGTAGCCGGACTCCGCATGCTGCGCCAGGTCGAGACCCGTGGCCTCCTCTTCCTCGGTCACGCGCAGACCGATCGTCGCCTCGACGAGCTTGAGCAGCCCGACGCTGACGACGAACGAGAACAGCAGCGTCGCCCCGATGGCGACGGCCTGCTTGCCGAGCAACGCCGCTCCGCCGCCGGCCAGCAGCCCGTCGACCCCCGCCGAGTTGATCGCCGTGTCGGCGAAGACGCCGGTGAGGAAGGCGCCGACGATGCCGCCGACGAGGTGGACGCCGACGACGTCGAGCGAGTCGTCGTAGCCGAACCGGAACTTCAGACGGACCGCATAGGCGCACACGACGCCACCGGCGAGACCGATCGCGATCGCCGCGAGCGGGCCGACGAACCCGGCCGCCGGCGTGATCGCGACGAGACCTGCGACGGCTCCGGACGCGACGCCGAGCGTCGTCGACTTCTTCTCCTTGCGTGCGTCGACGAGTGCCCACCCGCACGCCCCGGCGGCCGCGCCGAGGTTCGTCGCTAGGAACGCCGACGCCGCGAGGCCGTTGGCGCCGAGCGCGCTTCCCGCGTTGAACCCGAACCAGCCGAACCACAGGATCCCCGTGCCGAGCACGGTCATCGTCAGGTTGTGCGGGACGAACGCCTCCTTGCCGAAGCCCCTGCGCTTGCCTACGACGACCGCCGCGGCGAGGGCCGCGATCCCGGCGTTGATGTGGACGACCGTCCCGCCGGCGAAGTCGAGCGCGCCCATCTCACGGATCCACCCACCCGGTGCCCACACCCAGTGCGCGACGGGCGCGTAGACGACGAGGAGCCACAGAGCGGTGAAGGCGACGTAACCCGAGAACTTCATGCGCTCTGCGAACGCTCCGGTGATGAGCGCCGGCGTGATGATGGCGAACATCATCTGGAAGACGGCGAACAGCGAGTGGGGGATCGTCGCGGCGAGGTCGGCGTTCGGCTCGGCCCCCACCCCCGAGAACCCGAGGAAGTCGAGACCCCCGATCAGCCCCCCGTTGTCGGGGCCGAAGGCGAGCGTGTAGCCGACGACGACCCAGAGGACCGACACGACCCCGAGGGCGAAGACGCTCTGCATGATCGTCCCGAGGACGTTCTTGCTGCGGACCATGCCCCCGTAGAACAGGGCGAGGCCCGGGGTCATGAACATCACGAGGGCCGAGCACACGAGGATGAAGGCGGTGTCGCCGGTGTCCATCCGGATCCTTTCGTCTTCGAGCGTCAGGCGCCGTTGCCCCTTGTCTGACCTCATGCAACGGGAGCGGTGTTTCGGGTGTGTTTCGGGGCCGTTTCCCAGCGGTAACGATGTCTCCACAGGAGGAAAGACAAGCCGTCATCGGGAGGTGGCGGCGTTCTTCGACTCCTGCCCCCAAGGGCTTACGGCGAACGGAAAAACCCGCCCTTCCCCCTAGACGGGGTGCCCGCTCTGCGACTTTAGTTGATCGCGAGTTGACTAGACGTCAAAGAGATCAATCTGGCCTGAATTGCACACAAGACGGCTCGAACTCGGATCGGAGGTAGTCAGATGGCGAAGGCGCGGCCTGAAGGCCGACTAAGGAGCGGGTTCAGTCTCGGCGAGGAACAAGCTGAGCTCGACAGCCTTCTAGAGGCAGCGTTTTACGAATCCGGGCACTACAGCATCATCTCTTCTCACGGCGACAATCGTTGCTTTGTCGTTGCGCGGACCGGAGGGGGGAAGTCGGCGGCATTACGGCATCTGCAACAAGTGAACGGCGATGGCGTCGTGAAGATCGACCCTGGTGACATATCGCTCCTCTATTTCTCGACGTCGAATGTCCTCAAGTACCTGTCGGATCTTCAGGTTCATCTGGACCCCTTCTTCATCGCGTTGTGGAAACACGTACTTGTCGTAGAGCTCATCCGACGCCGGTACAAAATCGATTCAGACGAGGCAAAATCCGGTATATGGGCAGGGTTGGTTGAACGGCTACGCCGAGATAAGAGCAAGCAATTGGCTCTTGACTACTTCAACGATTTCGAGGGTCGGTTCTGGGACGACACCGATGTGCGCTTACGCGCGATTACGACAAGGCTCGAGAAGAAGATTGATGCCACGAGGTCAGGAGATGTTGGAGCATCGGGGGTGGCCCACATTGCAGCGGGCGAGACGGCATCCGCGGGAGAGATGATCGAAGAAAGGATCGAGCTAGCAAAGAAGTTTCAGGCGATCGTGAATGAGACTCAGCTGTCAAGGCTGACAAAAATGATCGATATCCTGGATGAGGACATCCTCGATTCCGAGGAAAATCGAATGTTCATAGTCATAGACGATCTTGACCGAGATTGGATTGACCACCGGGTTGTCAATGACCTCATACGGTGCCTGCTACTCACGGTGCTGGACCTGCAACGCGTTCGAAACTTAAAGGTACTGGTAGCGCTTCGGACGAACATCTTTAGCCAGCTCGATTTCGGTCGCGCTGGCGCGCAGGAGGAAAAGCTCCGAGCCCTTGTCCTTCAGATGAAGTGGTCGAAGCACGAGCTAGTGGCACTATTAGATGAGCGCGTCAAGGTTGCAGCAGAGAAAGTGGGCCGGGAACACATCGGCGGGATCAAAGATCTCCTTCCGCCGAAGAGCAGGCGCCGCGGGGCAGCACTCGATTTCATCCTCGGGCGCACGTTAATGCGGCCGCGCGACGCCATGGCATACCTCAACGAGTGTCTTGCCCAGTCAGCTGGGAAGCCTAGATTGACGTGGAACGTAATTCTCGGGGCGGAAGATCCCTACTCGTACAAGAGGCTCCTCGCCCTGCGTGATGAGTGGAAACTGACTTATCCCGGAATTGACCGAGTTTTCGCCCTCTTCCAGGGCGAGCTGATGCCGATGAGACGAGACGCGTACCTCAAGCATCTGGGCGACGCCCTCCTCCTTCACTTAGACGAGACGTTCGACGGCAGTACATGGATGACGTCGCTCTCCACCAGGATGTGGGACCCTCCCGAAACGGATTGGAGACAGATCTATCACCCCTTGCACGAACTGCTGTTTCGAGTTGGGTTCATCGGGTTCAGTAGGACGCCGGGACAAGGCGTCGTTTATGCGCATGAAGATATGGACTATGGGAGCTCAATCGGAAACCTTCGCGATGCGTCGCTATTCTGCGTCCATCCCACGTTTCACGCTGCACTCGAGATCAAGACCCCGTCGTGACCTCGAACTCTTGCGCCTGGTCGGAACAAATCACCGACGGGGCGGATAGGAGCCGGCGCGCCGCCATGGCAGTGATTAAGAGAGCTCCGCGGCCGCGGCGGCGTCCAGCAAGAACGTGACGTCGCCGTGGTCGCGGAACATCGCGGCCGGGCAGGCCATCACGTCTTCGTCCGCCGCCACGGCTCGGCGCACGGCCTCCGCCTTCGACGGACCCGAGACGAGGAAGACCACCCCGCGGCCCGACAGCAGGGCCGGCGGCGTCAGCGACAGACCCTGCATCCCGTCCGGCCGGTCGACCACCACGCACGACGCCGCCTCCAGCAACCCCGGCGAGCCCGGGAACAGCCCCGCCACATGCGCGTCGTCGCCGAGGCCCAGGATCACGACGTCGAACGGATCGACGACGGCTTCGTCGTAGAGCGCGGCCGCTTCCTGCGGATCGATCTCGCCCCTCATCCGGTGGACCGCTCGCGGCCCCACCGCGTCCAGCAACGTCCTCTTCGCCATCCCGTAGTTGCTCGCGGCGTCGTCCGGCGGCACACACCGCTCGTCCGAGAAGAAGACGTCGAGCCCCGACCAATCGGGCCGGGCCCCCGCGAGCAGCGGATAGACCTCCGAAACGGTCCCGCCCCCGGTGATCACGACGGACCCCGTGGCGGGAAGGAGCCCGCCGAGAACCGCCGCAGCCTCCGCTACGAAGTCGCCGAGGACCCTTACCGAAGCGCTCATACGACCGGGTCGCGCCAGCGCCGGCCGTCGCGGCGCAACAGCTCGTCCGACGACGGCGGCCCCCACGCCCCGCGGGCGTAGCCGCCCGGCCGGCCCCCGCCGCTCCAGTACTCGAGCACCGGCTCGACGATCTCCCAGGCCTGCTCTATCTCGTCCCGCCGCGTGAACAGGGTCGCGTCGCCGAGCATGCAGTCTTGGAGCAGGCGTTCGTAAGCCTCCGGGCTGCCGGACCCGAAGTCGCTCTCGTAGTCGAACTCCATGTCGACCGTCCGCACGTTGACCTCGTGGCCGGGGACCTTCGCGCCGAACGTCAGCGAGATGCCCTCGTTCGGCTGGATCCTCAGCACCAGCACGTTCGGCTCGAGCTCCTCGACGGCCGTCTTGGCGAACAGCAGGTGCGGGACGCTCTGGAACTGGATCGTGATCTCGGTCGCCGTCGCCGGCATGGCCTTGCCGGTCCGGAGGTAGAACGGGACGCCGGCCCAGCGCCAGTTGTCGACGAACAGCTTGAGCGCGACGAACGTCTCCGTCGACGACTGCGGGTCGACGCCGTCCACATCCCGGTAGCCCTCGTACTGCCCCCGTGCCGCGAGCGTCCCGCATTCCGACGGCGGCCAGCGCCGCACGGCCTTCAGAACCTGGACCTTCTCGTTGCGGATCGAGTCCGCGTCCCACGAGACCGGGGGCTCCATCGCGACGAGCGTCAGGAGCTGGAGGAGATGGTTCTGCGCGACGTCGCGCAGCGCGCCCGTGTGGTCGTAGAAAGCTCCGCGCGAACCGATGCCACCGTCCTCGGCCACGGTCACCTGCACGTTGTCGACGTAGCGCCGGTTCCATATCGGTTCGAACACCGCGTTGGCGAACCGGAAGACGAGGAGGTTCTGCACCGTCTCCTTGCCGAGGTAGTGGTCGATGCGGAAGATCTGGTCCTCGGAGAAGGTGCGATCCAGGACGCCGTTGAGCTCTCTCGCTCCGTCGAGGTCGCGGCCGAACGGCTTCTCGACCACGAGGCGGTGCCACCCGCCGGTGTCGAGCAGCCCGCTCTTGCCGATCCCGTCGGCGATCGCGGGGAAGAACTGCGGCGCGGTCGCGAGGTACCAGACGCGGTTGCCCCCCGTGCCGTGCACCTCGTCGATCTCGGCGAGCTTCTCCTTCAACGCGGCGTAGGTCTTGTCGGACGAGAGGTCGCCGGGGACGTAGAAGAGGTTGTCGGCGAACCCGCCCCAGGTCTCGTTCGTCGGCTCCACGCGCGAGTGGTCGGTCACCGCGCGGCGCATCGTCGTAGCGAACTCCGCGTCCGACATCTCCGTACGTGCCGTCCCGAGAACGGAGGTCGCCCCGGGCGCCAGGCCCTCGCGCCGCAGGTTGAACAGCGCCGGCAGGAGCTTGCGCGCGGTGAGGTCGCCCGACGCGCCGAAGATCACCACGACGCAGGCGTCGGGCTCTCTCCGCGGAGGCGTCACCCGGCCCAGACCTCGTCGAGGAAGTCGGCT
>DASQDO010000510.1:0-3803 GCA_035634135.1 Actinomycetota bacterium | reverse complement strand
CCGTCGCTACCCGCCGCGCGCTCTTGTACGGATCGCCACTCGCAGGATGCCTGCGCGACACCTTCCCGACGAGGGTGTCGTCGCCCACCTGGTGGTCCACGTGCCCGCCCCTCTCGCTCGTCCGGCTAGGGACTGTACGGCGTCGGGCCCCCCTCGCCCCGTCGCTGGTTGCGCAGGAACTTCTCGACCTCCGCCGCGATGTTCTCTGCCGGCGGCACCTCGGTCTCGCCGACGAGCCCCTCGAGCCGTCCGAGGTGCTCGCGGGCCTCGGGGTTCGTGGCGAAGATCTGCTCGAGCGCCGTCCGCTGCGCGACCACCTGCTCCTCGAGCTCGCCGGCACCGACGGTCACCGACAGGTGGTCCTCGACCCGGCGCACGAGCGCGATCGCGCCGGCCGCGTACGGCGTCGCGTAGTGCGGGACCTGTGCCCAGAAGCCGACCGCCGGTATGCCGTTCTGCGCCATCGTCCACTCGATCACGCTGACCGCGGCCGCCGGCACGCGCAGCAGCCCCTCGTTCGGCCGCGCTCCCCGCAGGAGCTCCTCGCCCGACGCCGTCATCATCACGGGGGTCGGCGCGGTGTGGGGAACTGCCGCGGGGATCGCGCCGAGGCTGACGTGCTCGATCACGCCGAACCGCACCCCGAGCTCGTAGACGTCGGCGGCCAGCTCCTGCCACCGGTAGTCCGGCTCCGGTCCCGTCAGCACGAAGACGTCACGCTCGGGCAGCCGTCTGCGCGTCAGCTCGAGCGCCGGCCACTGGAGGCGGCTCGGTACGCCGTCGACGATGTCGAGCACCGGTCGATGGCTGCGGTAGTCGTAGAGGGCGTCGACGTCGAACCGCGCGACGACCTCGCCCCCGGTCGCCACGTGCCGGGCGGCGGTCGTGCCGGCGGCCCCCGCGTCGACCCAGTCCTCGAACGAGACGACGAGCGCGGGCGCGGTGAGGCCCTCCGGCTCGTTCACGACCTCGACGAGGCTCATCGCGACAGCTAATCACGTCGGGCCGCTCGCTACGATCTGCCCACCGTCTACCGAGGGGGCTCGCGATGCTGAAGGAGTTCAAGGGGTTCGTCCTGCGGGGCAACGTCGTCGACCTCGCCGTCGGCGTCGTCATCGGCGCGGCGTTCGGGACCGTAGTGACTTCGTTCGTCGAGAACGTGCTGACGCCGATCGTCTCGATCCCGGGATCGGTGGACTTCGCCGACTGGAAGAGGGAGGTCAGCGGCAGCACGATCTACTTCGGCGAGTTCCTCAACGACCTGATCTCGTTCGTGCTGATCGCGGCGGCGGTCTTCTTCTTCGTGGTCAGGCCCGTCAACACGCTGATGGCGCGGCGCAAGACCGAGCGCGACGTGACGAGCGAGTCGAAGCAGTGCCCGGAGTGCATGAGCAACATCCCGAAGGCGGCGAAGCGCTGCGCGTTCTGCACGAGCGTGCAGGCGGCGTAGGGCCTAGACGGCGCCTTCGAGGGCCGCGGCCCGGTTCGCGCCCTTGACCCTTATCGGGTCGACGCGGACCTCGCGCAGCGTCAGCTCGTCGCCGCAGTTGTCGCAGACGACCGACGCGTGCGTCACACACCCGCAGGTCGTGTGCGTCAGCGTCACCGGCGGGATGTCCGAGTCGTTCGCCCAGCGGTCGCCCCAGGCGATCATCGCGAGCAGGACCGGCAGCAGCGCACGGCCCTTCTCGGTCAGCCGGTACTCGTGGCGCGGGGGCCGCTCCTCGTAGCGGCGGCGTTCGAACACGCCGGTCGCGACGAGCTTCTGGAGCCTGTCGGTAAGCACGTTGCGCGCGATCCCGAGGTCCTCGCGGAAGTCGTCGAAGCGGCGGACGCCGTAGAAGGCGTCTCGGAGGATCAGCAGCGACCACTTGTCGCCGATGACGTCGAGCGTCCGGGCGACCGAGCAGTCCATGGCGGAGAAGTCCGTGGGTGGGGGCATGCCCTAAGGATACGGGGTCAGTTGCTTTTTGCAACCTCCTCCGCTAGGGTCGTCGATAGTGGGTTGCGAAAGACAACTCACTAGCCCGAAAGGAGGCCGGGATGACGACCTGGTGGATGGAGCCGGTACGCGTGGAGCTGACGGAGATCATGGACGACCTCGACCCGGGATGGTCGGCCTGGCGGGAGATCCCGGACTCGACCCCTGCGGAGATCGGCTAGATGCGAGCCGCCGACAGCATGCTCGTGGCGAAGGCGACGTGGCTCGCGACGCGGGCCGCGGCCGCCGTCTCCCCCCGTCTCGCCGGGCCCATCGCGGCACGCTTGTGGTTCACGCCGTGGCGCGTCCCGGTCGGCGAGCGGGCGGCAAAGCGGCAGGCCGAGTGGCTGCGCCCGACGGAAGCCCTGTCGCTCGAGGTCGACGGCAAGCGGATCGCCGGCTTCGCGGCCGGGAAGGGCCCCACCGTCCTGCTCGTGCACGGCTGGGGCGAGCGCGGAGCCAGTCTCGGAGCGTTCGTCCGGCCGCTGGTGGACGCGGGCTACCGCGTCGTCGGTGTCGACCTGCCCGGGCACGGCGGGAGCGAAGGCGGGCAGAGCGACGGCTTCCAGATCGCGTCTGCGATCGCCGGGGTGGCGGAAGCGCTCGGCGGCGTCCGCGCCGTCGTCGCGCACTCGATGGGCGGCACTACCTCTCTGTACGCGGCGAGCGAGGGCATGCCCGTCGACGCTCTGGTGCTGATCGCGCCGTCGCCGCGCCTCGACCACGCGCTGAAGACGTTCGCGCGCCTCCTGTCGCTGTCGCCGAACGCGGTCGCGGGGTTGAAGGCGACGATCGAGCGCCGCTACGGCCGCGGTGTCTGGGGCACGTTCTCGGGCTTGAGGGTCGCTTCCAACGTCAAGGTCCCCGGCCTGATCGTGCACGACCGGGAGGACCCGCAGGTCGCGCTCGCCGACGCAGAGGCACTCCACGCGGCGTGGCCCGGCTCCCGGCTCGTGACGACGGAGTCGCTGGGGCACGGCCGGATCCTGCGCGACGAGAAGGTGATCGAGGCCGTCACGTCGTTCCTCGCCGAGGTGGCCCCGGCGCGGCCGGTCCCGCTACCGCGGGGGCATGACCGCGCAGAGGTCCGCACGCCCGCTCGCCACTAGCGTGTTCACGCGGTCGACGGTCGAGACCGCGCCGCCGAGCAGCACCGGCACACCCGCCTCGTTGCGGATGCGGTCGGCATAGCTCGGGAGCGTGTAGGGGTCGTAGGGCACGACGCTCGCCGGAGTAGTGCCTCCTGCCGTGACCTCGACGAAGTCGCACCCCTTTTCCCTCAGCGCGCGGGCGACCCACAAGACGTCGTCGAAGTCGATCCCACCGCGCACTCCGTCGAAAGCGTTCAGCGAGACGCCGAGGGGGCCGCGCCACTCCCGCCGCACGGCGTCGAAGACCTCCAGCGGGAACCCGGCCCGTTCTTCGATCTCTTCGCTGCCTCGGTTCGTGGCCGGCGAGAGAAAGCTCCCGAGGAGATAGCCGCGCGCGCAGTCGACGATCAAAGCGGCGAAGCCCGCGGGGGCCGCGCGCCGAGCCGCGGCGGCGAAGTCCTCGACGACGCGCTCCATGTCCTCGGCCGTAGCCTCGCGTGGGACGGCATTCGATCCGTAGGCGACCGCCGCGGGGGCGATCAACGGCCATCCGTCGTCCGAGGGCTGGTCGAGACCGAGGTGCCGGGGCTTGGTGGCGCCGCGGCGTCCTGCGTGCACGAGCCGGGCAGCGGCCCCCTGCGGGAGCACGATCTTCCACGCCTCGATGTGTGGGTCTTCGTAGAGGCCGGGGCTCCCGGACGTGACCCGCCCGTCCGGAGACACGGCGACGT
>DASQDO010000509.1:0-2914 GCA_035634135.1 Actinomycetota bacterium | reverse complement strand
CGTCCAGCCGATGGTCGACGAGACCGCGCGGCGCGGTGCGCCGTTCCACGGCGCGCTCTACGCGGGGCTCGCGCTCACCGCCGGCGGGCCGAAGGTCATCGAGTTCAACGCGCGCTTCGGCGACCCCGAGACGCAGGCGCTGATCCCGCGGCTCCAGTCCGACTTCGGCGAGGTCGTGCTCGCGACTGCGACGGGCGACCTCTCCGGAACGAAGCTCGAGTGGTCCTCGCGACCGTGCGTGACGATCGTGCTTGCGAGCGGCGGGTACCCGGGCCCCTACGACACCGGCTACGAGATCCACGGCCTCGACGACGCGGCGGCGGTCTCGGACGTGCAGGTGTTCCACGCAGGGACGCGCGCGGAAGGCGATTCCGTCGTCACCGCCGGGGGCCGCGTGCTGAACGTGAGCGCGCTGGGCGACACGTTCGCAGCGGCGCGCGAGCGCGCCTATGAGGCCGCGTCGCGCATCGAGTTCGAGAAGGTCCACTTCCGCAGGGACGTCGCCGAGAGGGCCGTCAAGCAGTGAGCGCGCTCGTCGGCATCGTCATGGGCAGCCAGTCCGACTGGGCGACGATGAAGCACGTCGCCGAAGTGCTGGACGAGCTGGGCGTGACGTACGAGACGAAGATCGTCTCGGCGCATCGCACGCCGGACCGCCTCTGGGCCTACGGCAAGAGCGCGGTCGAGCGAGGGTTGCGGGTCGTCGTAGCGGGCGCGGGCGGGGCCGCGCACCTCCCGGGGATGATGGCGTCGAAGACGCGGCTGCCGGTGATCGGGGTTCCGGTCCAGAGCAAGGCGCTGCAGGGTCTCGACAGCCTGCTCTCGATCGTGCAGATGCCGGCCGGGTGCCCCGTCGCCACGATGGCGATCGGCCCCGCAGGCGCGAAGAACGCCGGGCTCATGGCCGCGGCCATCCTGGCGCTGAGCGACCAGGCTCTCGGCGAGAGGCTCGACCGGTGGCGGGAACGGCAGTCGGACGCCGTTCCCGAAGAACCGTCGGATGGCTGAGCGAATCGTCGAGACCGTCGGGATCCTGGGGGCCGGCCAGCTCGGCCGCATGCTCGCGGTGGCGGCGTCGCGGCTCGGCCTCAGGACGCACGTGTATGCCCCCGACCCGGACCCGATCGCGGCGCAAGTGGCGAACGCGATGACGAGCGCTCCTTACGAGGACGCGACCGCGTTGAGCGAGTTCGCGGACGCGGTCGACGTCGTCACGTACGAGTTCGAGAACGTTCCTGCCGAGGCCCTCGACCAGCTCGAGTCCGCACGCAAGCTCCTGCCGCGGCGCAACGCTCTGACGATCAGCCAGGATCGCCTCCTCGAGAAGGACTTCCTCAACGACGCAGGTCTGACGACGGCGCCGTACGCGAACGTCGAGACCGAGTCCGACGCGGCCGAGGCCGCGACGAAGGTCGGGTCGCCGTCGATCATGAAGACGCGTCGGCTGGGCTACGACGGGAAGGGACAGGTCCGCCTCGACCGGCCGGAGGACGCGGCCCCCGCGTGGACCGAGCTGGGGAACGTCCCGTGCATCGTCGAGGGGTTCGTCGACTACCGGTGCGAGATCTCGGTCATCGCGGCGCGGTCGCTGCGCGGAGAGGTCGTTTGCTTCGAGCCCGGCGAGAACGTCCACCGCGACGGGATCCTGCGCACGACGACGATTCCCGCGGCGATCTCGGAGGCCGAACGTGCAGAGGCGTTGAGCGCCGCGAGCACGATCCTCCAGCGGCTCGACTACGTCGGCGTGATGGGGATCGAGCTGTTCGTGACCGCGGACGGCCTGGCGGTGAACGAGATCGCGCCGCGCGTGCACAACTCGGGGCACTGGACGCAGAACGGGTGCGCGGTCGACCAGTTCGAGCAGCACATCCGTTGCGTCGCGGGATGGCCGCTGGGCGACGGGGGCCGTCACTCGAACGTAGAGATGACGAACCTGATCGGAGACGACGTCCTGAACCTGCCCGAGCTGGCACGCGACCCGGCGCTGGCGCTGCACGTGTACGGCAAGGCCGACGTGAGGCCGGGCCGCAAGATGGGCCACGTGAACAGGATCACAGGCCCTGCCGGCTCGCTGTAGGCGCGTCCGTTCGTCGCAGTCGATCCGGTTACGACATTTGTACCGAATAGTCCTATTGAGCTATAGCGCGGCCTTATCTCCCTCCGTAACGTGGTGGCCGACAGGTCAGGTGACGAGGGGGGCACGAGATGCGCGGACGTATTGCTGTCGTACTGATGCTCGTAATGGGGTGCTTGGCCGCGGTGATGCCGCCGGCAGGCGCCACGGCGGGGACGGGATGGGTGACGAAGCCCGGATGTGACGGAAAAGCGCTAAACATGAAGGCCGTCGTCTGGAGGGCGAACGAGCAAAACGAAGCCGTGGCGAGGGGTTACTCGTACGTCCCCAACCCGGGCTGCTACGAGTACTTCCAGATCACGGTCTTGTTGAAGAAGAACGGCACAGGCGTGAACGTCAACTACTGCGACCTCTCGAACTCGCTGAGAAACTCAGAGGCCGATCCGAACCAGTGCTCGACCCGAGTGTCGGACCCGCTCGGGCCGCAAGACTGGACGGCGCACGTAAAGGTGACGTGGCGCAAAGCCGGAACGTGCTGCAACAACGTCACGACGTACATCAACACGCCGGTGGACATCTTCTAGCGCTTGGTCGCTGCGACGAAGGAGGGGGCCGATGGCTCCCTCCTTTGCGCGCGGCATCTACAGGTCGTAGGCCCTCCAGTACATCTCCTGCGGGATCTCGCGCGGCTCCTCCAGTGACCCGTACCTCTCTCGAGCCAGCGCGGCCGCCGCGTCCGCGCCCCGGTTCCGTGCGGCCTCGTCCAGCCCCCACGTGAACGAGTAGAGGCCCGCCCGTAGCCGGTCGACCATCTCGGCCAAGGTCGTCGTCTGCGACCCC
>DASQDO010000508.1:0-4773 GCA_035634135.1 Actinomycetota bacterium | reverse complement strand
CCGGCTGGCGCCGCCGGACGGACCGGTCGAAGTGCGCGTGGGCCGCGACACGTCGCTGCTCGAGGCGCTCGACGCGGTCGTCGCTTCGAAGAGCGGCGTGGTCGGGATCGAGGGCGAGGACGGGGTGCTGACCATCGAAGCGATCCGAGCGGAGCTCGAAGCTTGAGCGAGCTGTTCCGCTGGAGCTGGGTCGTCGACAACCTCGACGAGGTCGCCGCGCGCTCGTGGGAGCACGTCGTCCTCACGCTGATCGCCGTCGGGATAGGGCTCGTCATCTCGTTCCCGATCGGCGTGTACTGCCACCGCCACCGGCGCGCCTACGGCCCCGTCGCGACCGTCGCCGGCATCCTCTACACGATCCCGAGCCTTGCCCTGTTCGCGATGCTCGTGCCGTTCACCGGGCTCTCGACTACGTCGGCCGAGATCGGCCTCGTCAGCTACACGCTGCTGATCCTGATCCGCAACACGGTCGCGGGGCTGCGCTCCGTGCCGGCCGACGCCCGCGAGGCCGCCGTCGGGATGGGCTACAGCCCGCGGCAGCTCCTGTGGCGCGTCGAGCTCCCGCTCGCGCTCCCGGTCATAGTCGCCGGCGTCAGGATCGCGACGGTGACGGTGATCGGGCTCGTCACGGTCACCGCGCTCATCGGGCAGGGGGGCCTCGGCCACTTCATCCTGCTCGGGCTCGAACGGTTCTTCTCGACGGCGACGATTCTCGGCGCGGTCCTGTCGGTCGCGCTGGCGGTGCTCGCCGACCGGCTGCTCGCGCTCGCCGAGCGTGTGCTTACGCCGTGGGCGCGGAGGGCGCCGGCATGAGCGGCTTAGAGCAGCTCGTCGCATGGATCACCGACCCGGTCAATTGGTCGGGTGAGAGCGGGGTTCCCGTCCGCGTGCTCGAGCACCTGCGGATCTCGGCGATCTCGGTCCTGGCGGCGACCGCGGTGGCGCTCCCGCTCGGGCTCTACATCGGGCACTCACGGCGGGGCGAGACGCTCGCCGTGTCGGTCGCGAACCTGGGCCGCGCGATCCCTTCGTTCGCGATCCTGGCGCTCGCGTTCCCGCTCTCGCTGCGGCTCGGGCTGGGCCTCAGCGACTGGCCGGCGATCGCGGCTCTGTTCCTGCTCGGGATCCCGCCGATCCTCACGAACTCGTACGTCGGCGTGAAGGGCGTCGACGCGGACACGCTCGAAGCCGCGCGCGGGATGGGGATGTCCGAGCGCGAGGTCCTCCGCTCGATCGAGGTCCCCCTCGCTGCGCCGTTGATCGTCGCGGGATTGCGGATCTCGGCCGTCCAGGTCGTAGCGACCGCGACGCTCGCGGCGCTCGTCGCCGGCGGCGGGCTCGGAAGGTTCATCGTCGACGGCTTCAAGCAAGGCGACGACGGCATGACGCTCGCCGGAGCGATCCTGGTCGCCTTGCTCGCGATCCTGACCGAGGTCGCGTTGGGTCTCGTCGAGCGCGCGACCGCCCCGCGTCACTCACGCCGCGGCGTCTTCACGACGAGGACCCGTTTGACTTCGCGGTTCACATAGGGTTTCTCCTCGCGGGCGGGGTCCAGAAGCGGGCTCCGCGAAAAAGGGAAGGAGCTACCCATGCGGAGATCCCGCAGCTACGTCCTCGGGGCGGCTCTGCTGGCGTTCGGGCTCGTGCTCGGCGCTTGCGGGTCGGGTGGGGACGACGAAGGTGCCGCCGGGGGCGGCGGAGGCGAGGAGAAGGGACAGGTCACCGTCGGCGACGACAGCTTCGCCGAGAGCCAGATCGTCGCCGAGATGTACGCACAGGTGCTCGAGGACGCGGGCTACGAGGTCGACCGCAAGAGCACCAAGTCGCGCGAGGTGAGGCTGCCGGCGATGGAGAGCGGCGAGATCGACGTCGCGCCCGAGTACCTCGCGAGCTTGATCTCGGTGCTCGACCCGAAGGCCGGCCGCGTGAGCGACGCCGGCGAGGCCGTCGGCATGCTCAACGACGACCTGCTCACCGACCAGGGGCTGCAGGTGCTCGAGCCGTCCGAGGCGATCGACACGAACATCTTCGCCGTGACGCAAGAGACGGCGGAGAAGTACACGACGCTGAGCGACCTCGCCGAGGATGCCGGTGACCTGACTCTCGGTGCTCCGGCCGAGTGCCCCGAGCGCCCCTACTGCATCCCCGGCCTGAAGGAGGTCTACGGGATCGAGTTCGGCAAGTTCGAGCCGCTCGAGTACGGGGCCGCGACCGTCGAGTCGCTCAAGCAGGGCGCGATCGACGTCGCACTGTTGTTCTCGACGGACGGCACGGTCGAGCGCGAGGGCTTCGTCGTGCTGGAAGACGACAAAGGTCTGCAGGCCGCCGACAACATCACCCCGCTAGTCAACGAAGAGGTGCTCGACGGAGAGGTCGAGGAGCTGCTGAACGCGGTGAGCGCTGCGCTGACGACCGACACCATGACCGAACTGAACGCGCGCGTGAACGTCGACCTGGAGGACCCGGCCGACGTCGCCGCGGAGTTCCTCGAGGAGAACGGTCTGCTCTAAGGGGCCTTCTCACCCGCTTCGATCGCGACGCCGAGCCTGTTGTTCGGCGGGGCGAGCGGGCAGGCCCAGCGCGGGTCGTACGCGCACGAAGGGTTGTAGGCGAAGTTGAAGTCGAGGACGAGCTTGCCGTCCTCGGCCCCCAGGTCCGCGCCCTTGATCGTGTCGTACAGGTAACGCCCCGCGCCGTAGGTGCTCTGCCCGCTCGTCTCGTCGCGGAACGGAAGGAAGAGGCCGCCGCCGTAGCCGCCGATCCAGAAGAGGTCGAGCGACGCCTGCTCGCCGCCGATCTCGAAGCGGGTCGCGCCGATCCTCGTCGCGGTGACGACCTCGTCGGTGCTGACGGGAAGGCGGAGCTCCTGTTCGGGGGCCGCGACGACCTCGCCGAGCACGCGGGCCGCTGGGTCGTACTCGAAGTAGCCCGGCTTCACGTCGGGGTTGGGCGTCTGTGCGTGCGACGCGAAGAGATCGTCGCGTCCCTCGCGCCAGACGTGCCACCCGCGCTTGGGTGGGACGGAGCGGACGTACGCGTAGAGCTCGAAGACGCGCCGCTTCCAGTCGAGCAGGTCGAGGAACTCGGTCACGTGCGCACCGGCTCCGGCGGTTGCTCCGCGCACGGCGGGACGTGGGTCGCGTTGGTTCCTCCGCCGCGGATCGTCAGCCAGGACGCGACACCGCCGAGAGCGCAGATCGCCGCGGAGATCCACGTCGCGCGCCGGAAGCCGTCGGTGAAGTCCACCCCTCGCGCGACCGCGGGAAGGAGCGCCACGGCCAGCAGACCCGCCACGCGCGCGACCGCGTTGTTCACTCCCGAGCCGACCCCCGCGTGCTCCTGAGGGACCGCCGCGAGGACGGCCGTCGTCAGCGGCGCGACCGTGAGCGCGAGGCCGAGACCGAACACCACGACCGGCGGCAGCACGCCGGTGACGTAGGCGGTGCCCGGGCCAATCCACGTCATCCACGCGAGACCCACCGCGGCGACGAGGGGGCCGAGCGTCATCGGGAGCCGCGGCCCGATCCTGCTCGCCAGCGCGCCGGCCCGCGACGACAGCAGCAGCAGCAGGATCGTCGTCGGGATCAGCGCGGCCCCCGCCTCGAGCGCGGAGTAGCCGAGCTCTCTCTGCAGCTCGATCACGAGGAAGAACATCGCCCCCCCGAGCGCGAAGTACACGAGCAGCGTCGCCGCGTTCGCACCGGAGAACTGGCGCGAACGGAAGATGTCGAAGGGCAGCATGGGATCGGGATGCGTGAGCTCCGCGCGCACGAAGACGACGGCCGCGATCACCCCGGCGACCATGGCGGTGACCGTCGTGGGATCGCTCCAGCCGCGGACGGGGCCCTCGATGAGCGCGAACGTGACGCCGCCGAGCCCGAGCGCCGCGGTCACCGCTCCGCGGAGGTCGAGGTGCCCGCCGCCGGCGCTCGACTCCGGCACGTGCTTGGTAGCGATCCGGATGGCTACGAGCGCGAGCGGGAGGTTGATAACGAAGATCCAGCGCCACGAGACGGCGTCGACGAGGTACCCGCCGACGAAGGGGCCGATGGCAGTCGTGACCCCGGAGAGCCCGGACCACGCTCCGATCGCCTTGCCGGCGTCCTCGGGAGCGAAGCTCGTCGAGATGATCGCGAGGCTCCCCGGAACGAGCAGCGCGGCGGCGACACCCTGCAAGGCCCGCGCCGCGACGAGTGCCTCGGTGCCCGGCGCGACCGCGCAGAGGAGCGACGCGGCGGCGAACCCGCCGAGCCCGTACACGAACATGCGGCGGCGGCCGAAGAGGTCTCCGAGCGACCCGCCGAGCAACAGGAACGCCGAGAGCGTGAGGAGGTAGGCGTCGACGGTCCACTGGAGCCCGGAGAGACCGGCCCCGAGGTCGGCGTCGATCGCGGGCAGCGCGACGTTGACGACGGTCCCGTCGAGGAAGGCGATCCCGGAGCCGAGCACCGTGGCCCCGACGACCCACCGCCCCGCGGTCGTTCCGTAGCGGAGGGTCCCGGGCGCGCTCATGGTGTCAAGCTAGCGCGATGTCGGAGCAGGAGGTTGTCGCCGCGACGGATCGCCCTGCGACCGTGTCGTCCTTGGTCCGGGACCTGCGCGCGCTGGGGGTCGCTCCCGGGATGACGTTGTTCGTCCACTCGTCGCTGAAGAGCCTCGGGTGGGTCGCCGGCGCCGCCCAGGCGGTGGTCCTGGCGCTCCAGGAAGCCGTGGGCTCCGCCGGGACGCTGGCGCTGCCGGCGCACTCGACGTCGCTCAGCGAGCCCTCGGAGT
>DASQDO010000507.1:0-1999 GCA_035634135.1 Actinomycetota bacterium | reverse complement strand
GGATGATCGTCTCGGGGTCCTTGTGCTTCGCCTCCCACCCGAGCACCTGCCTGGCCCGGCTCGGATCGGCGTACAGGGCGATCGCGTCGCCGGCCCGGCGGGGGCCGTAGGTCACGGGGACCTTCTTGCCCGCCACTTTCTCCGCCGTCGCGATGATCTCCTTCACCGAAAACCCGTGGCCGGTGCCGAGGTTGCAGAAAATCTGCTTGGCCTCGTCGAGCTTGCCGGCGGCGGCGATGTGGGCGTCGGCGAGGTCGTCGACGTGGATGTAGTCGCGGACGTTGGTGCCGTCCTTCGTCGGGTAGTCGGTGCCGAACACCGTGATGCCCGGGCGGACGCCGAGCACCGACTGGAGCACGACCGGGATCAGGTGGGTCTCGGGGTCGTGGTCCTCCCCGATCGACCCGTCCATCGCGCAGCCGCTGGCGTTGAAGTAGCGCAGGGCTGCGAACTTGAAGTCCTTCCAGCCCAGCGGCACGTCCTGGAGGATCTGCTCGACGAGCAGCTTGCTCCGCCCGTACGGGCTGACCGGGCCCTTGGGCATGTCCTCGGTGATCGGCACCTTCGGCGGGTCGCCGTAGACCGCGCACGTGCTGGAGAACACGAACCGGTTCACCCCCGCGTCCTGCATTGCCTGGAGCACGCTCACCGTCGTGGCCACGTTGTTCTGGTAATACATCAGCGGCTTGTCGACGCTCTCGCCCACGTAGGCGAAGGCGGCGAAGTGCATGACGGTGTCGATCTTGTGCTCGCCGAGCGTGCGGACGAGCGTCTCGCGGTCGTTGAGGTCGGCGGCGACGGCGGGGACCTTGAGGATGTCGACGACCGTGCGGTGCCCGCGCGAGAGGTTGTCGTAGATGACGGGGTTGTGGCCGGCCTCCTTGAGGCGCTTGACCGTGTGCGACCCGATGTACCCCGCCCCGCCCGCGACCAGCACGTTCATGCGACTGCTCCTTCGTCCTTGTGTTCCTGCGCGACGCGGGAGTATAGGAGATGCGGGCCGGGAGCGTTAACGGCGCATTCCGGTCGCCGGCGGGGCGGAAGGAGCACTCGATGAACCGGCTGTTACTCACGACCCTCGTGCTCGCCCTGCTCGCCGCGTCGTCGGCCGGCGCCGCGGACGTGAAGCCCCTTGCGGGAGGCTCGCCCGCGCCCGACTTCAAGCTGCCGGGGGTGGACGGAAAGGATCACACGCTGTCTGACTACAAGGACGCCAAGATCCTCATCGTGCTCTTCACGTGCAACCACTGCCCGACCTCGCAGGCGTACGAGGACCGGATCATCCGGCTGCACGAGGACTACCAGCCCAAGGGCGTCGCCCTCGTCGCCATCAGCCCCAACGATCCCAAGGCCGTCCGGCTGGACGAACTGGGTTACACGGACCTCAACGATACGCTCGAGGAGATGAAGGTCCGGGCGGCGGACAAGCGGTTCGAGTTCCCGTACCTCTACGACGGGGAGACGCAGGCGGCTTCGAAGGCGTACGGCGCGATCGCGACGCCGCACGCGTTCGTGTTCGACGGCGAACGCAAGCTGCGCTACCAGGGCCGCATCGACGACGCCGAGCGCGACCCGGCCGCCGCGAAGAGCCACGACCTGCGCGAGGCGATCGACGCGCTGCTGGCGGGCAAGCTGCCGCCGAAGGCGTCGACCAACGTGTTCGGCTGCTCGACGAAGTGGGCCGACAAGCGCGACGACAACGAGCGGGCCGTCGAGAGGTGGGACCGGGAAGAGGTCACGCTGTCGACGGTCGACGCCGACGCGGTGAAGCAGCTCGTGAAGGCGGAGGGCGACAAGGCGCCGTTGCGGCTCGTGAACGTGTGGGCGACGTGGTGCGCCCCGTGCATCGCGGAAATGCCGGAGCTGCTGGCGATCCACCGCATGTACCGCAAGCGCGCGTTCGAGCTCGTCACGATCAGCATCGACGACGCGGCCGACCGCGACGCGGCCCTCGGCATGCTCAAGGAGAACCGCCTCTCCGCGACCAACCACCTCTTCG
>DASQDO010000506.1:0-3902 GCA_035634135.1 Actinomycetota bacterium | reverse complement strand
CGCTTCCGCGACGAGTTCGTCGAGCGCGTCGTCCGCAAGGTCCGCGCGCACGACCTCGAGCCCGCGAACGTTCTCCTCCTTGAGCCCGGGGTCGTAGTAGTCGGTGAAGCTGTCGACGCCGACGACGTCGTGGCCCGCGTCGCGCAACGCCTCGGCGAGATGGGAGCCGATGAAGCCCGCGGCTCCGGTGACGAGAACGCGCACGATTTACCCCTCCACTTCCTCTGTGCCGCCGGCCGAGCCCGCCGGCGCGATCTCGTGATCTCCTACGGTCCGGCCCTCGACCACCGCGCCGGGCGCCACCTGCACGCCTTCCCCGAGGATCGAGCGGTGGACCTCGGCGCCCTCGCCCACGGTGACGCCGGGCAGGAGCACGGAATCGCTGACGCGGGCCCCGGACCGCACGCTGACGCCGTAGCCCAGGCAGGAGAAGGATACCCGGGCGTCCGCGGCCACGTGCGAGTCGTCGTTGAGCGTCCCGAGCAGGTCGACGCGGCCGTGGAGCGCGTCGAGGTTCGCCTGCAGGTACTTCTCGGGCGTCCCGATGTCGATCCAGTACGAGTCGCTGCGCAACGCGTAGAGACCTGCCCCGCTCGCCACGAGCTGCGGGAACGTGGCCCGTTCGATCGACCATGGCTCGCCCGCGGGGATCCGGTCGAGCACCGACGGCTCGAGGACGTAGACGCCCGCGTTGATCAGGTTCGTGGGGGCCTCGCCGGGCGGGGGCTTCTCGACGAACGCGGTCACGCGGCCGTCGTCGTCCGTCGGCACCACGCCGTACATCGACGGGTCTTCGACGGGGGTGAGCAGGATCGTGCCCTCGGCCCCCTTCGCGCGGTGGAAGTCGACGAGCGCCCCGACGTCCGCCGTGGTCAGGACGTCGGCGTTGAAGACCAGGAACGTCTCGCCGCCCACGAAGGCCTCCGCGTGCTTGAGCGCCCCGGCGGTGCCGAGCGGCTCCTTCTCCTGGCTCACCTCGAGGACCATGCCGGCCTCGGCCGCCTCCTCGACGAGGTAGTCGAAGGTCGACGCGAGATAAGAGGTGAGCAGCACCGCCTCGTCGACGCCGTGACGCTGGAGCAGGTCGAAGACGTGCGCGATGTGGGGCCGGTTGTAGACGGGCAGCAGCGGCTTCGGCCGGGTCAGCGTCAGGGGGCGCAGGCGCGTGCCGAAGCCGCCGGCGAGCAGCAGGGCCTTCATCGAGCCCTTAGAGCGGGTCGCCGGAGACCCGGCGGAACGACAGTCCGATGATCGCGATGCCCAGCGCGACGACCGCGACGCCGAGCCAGCGCGACGCGGGGACGTTCTCGTCGAGGACGAAGCGGGCGAATGCGACGACGAAGATGTACGAGATGCCGACGAACGGGTAGGCGACCGAGAGCGGCACCCGCGAGAGCACGACGAGCCAGAACAAAGACGAGATCCCGAACAGGAACAGACCGGCCCACAGCCGGGGCTCGCGGACCGCCTTGCCGATCAGCTGTGCGGGCTCGGAGACCTGCTCGAAGCCGATGCGCCCGATGTGGTCCATCGCGGCCTTCAACGTGAGCTGCCCGGCGACCGCGAACCCGACCGAGACGACGACGAGGACGATCGAGATGATGCCCGACGTGCGCGACTCGGGCGCGGCTACGACGGGGATCGCTTCGGGGGGCGGTACCTCTAGAGCCATGCGGGCAGTCTAGGCCGACGTTACGGCGGCTAGCCGCAGGCGACCTTCACGCCGGACGCCTCCGTCCACGTGATCACGCCGTGCTCGAACGTCGCCGTCGCCGCGTTCGCCGTCGCCGTAAGGGGCTCCGTCGGATAGCCGCAGTCCGAGCTCGCCTCGCCGATCTTGCGGTAGCGCTCGGCTCTGCGGCCCCACAGCCCCAGCACCAGATCCGCCTTCGGGTTGAGATACAGCGAGCCGTGCTGGAAGCGCTGGCGACGGCCGCCGCCGGGGAGCGACTTGGCCTTCGTCTGTCGTCCGACCGGCAGGCCGAGGGGGCCCTTCGCGCCGTCGTTGCGGCGATACGCCGTCCGGAAGGCCCCGCGCACGGCCCGGCCCCCGGTCTTCTTCGACCACAGGATGTCGCCCTTCTCGTACGACGCCCCGCGGAAGCGCCCCGGCCCCCAGACGTCGGACGTAGGCATGCCGAGGCCGGACTTCTCGCGGCCGAGCTCGTCGTAGGCCGTCAGCACCGCGCCCCACTGCCACAGGGCGCGCCGAATAGACCTGTTCCACCACATGCGGCCGACCTCGAAGTCCTGGGCCCAGCCGCGCGGCTTCTTCCACCCGCGCGGCACCGCATAGGGCTCGGTCCTGGGCTCGCCCGGCGCGCCGTCCAGGGTTCGGTACTTGCGCTTCATGTTGTCGCCGACCTCGGTCTCGATCTTCACGTAGAAGAGCGTGTCGCGCAGGCCGAAGTCGGTCCGGAACTCCCACCCGTCGACGCGCACGGTCTTGTCCGCGCCCCGGATGCGGACGCCGCCGCGGTTCGTCGTCTCGTTCACCGGCGTGACGCGGCCCGAGACGCCGCGGGGGCCGACGACCGCGAAGTCCTCCAAGGGCAGGCCGACGCCGTAGAGGTTGTCGAGCTTCCGCCCGAACTCACCCCACGTCATCTTCACGGGGTCCCAGGAGTGGTTCGGGTTCGAGTCGACCGCGTCCGGCTTGTCCGGCACGCCTCGGAGGTAAGGCACCGGCGTGGCGCCGCCCCACACCTTCTCGATGTTCTCGGTGTGGCCGCCCGACGAGGACGAGTAGTACGCGGTGATCGGCTCGCCGCCGAACAGCACGACCTCGTCCTTCGTGGCGTTCACGGCGCCCTGCCAGTCGTCCCACCACTGGCCCGAGCCGAGCCGCTTGCCGTCACCGCTGTAGACCTGGTCGGCCGTCGAGTCATAGACCGCGCAGTCGCAGGGATAGCGGTCCTGGCCGGGCGTGGCCTTCAGCTTGGCCCACGCGTACGTCCGCGCGGCGACGACCTGCGTCCGCAGCGCGGCGTGAGGCCACGACGCGGGGACCTCGCCGAGCCCGTAGAGGTACTTCTGCATCGACAGCTGGGCGACCATGCGCGTGCAGTAGCCCTCGGAGCAGTCGCCGGTCTTGTACGTCCCGAAGTCGAGCCGGCCGTAGGCGTAGTCGTAGGGCTTCGCCGCCGGGTCGATCCGCGTGCCGTGCTTCTCGTAGAGAAGGACGAGCTTCTTGGACGGGCTCCCGAAGACCGTCCGGCCCTCGTGCTTCACGCGCTCCCCGTTGCGGTAGAGCCGCATGCCGCCCGTCGAGCTGGCCTCGACCTTGAACGTCGTGCCGTTCCCGCCCTCGGCGATCACGGCCTTGCTGCCTTCGACCTTGAACACGGCCTTGCCGCCGCCGTCGCGGTGCGCCTCGGCAGTGACCGCGATCGCCGGCTGTCCCCACAGCAGGCCCACGCGGATGTGGCCGGGGAGGCCGACCGTGGCGACCTTCGCGCCCGTGTAGTAGTGCTCGAGGATCTCTTCGTGCCCGTCACCGCGCTGGGCGCGGCCGAGCGTCCCGTACTGGGACATCCCGATCCCGTGCCCCCACCCGCCGCCGGTCAGCGTGACCGTTCGTTCTGCGAGCGCGGGCGCTGCCGGTACGAGCGCCGCCACGAGGGCGAGCGCTATCAAAGCGGCGAAACGGCGCATTGCGCCATGTTGTCTCGAACCCGACATAACGACCATCCGTAGATCTGCGTAGACGAGTGTTCTTCGGCTTGCAGCCCTACAAGACTGAACGGTAGGCGGAGATAGTGGTCGCGGCCGTGCGGGCCCAGGTGTAGCCCGCGGCGTGGGCCTTGCCCGTGACCACGTACGAACGGCGCAGCGCGGCATCGCCGGCCAGCGTCCGGATCGCATCCGCGAACCCGTCGACGTCGCGGGGCTCGACGAGCCAG
>DASQDO010000505.1:0-6605 GCA_035634135.1 Actinomycetota bacterium | reverse complement strand
CGTGAGCAAGGCCCTCGTCTCCTTGCTGACCGCGCTCGGCGACGACGAGCTCGTGCTCGGTCACCGTCACTCCGAGTGGACCGGCTATGCGCCGCACATGGAGGAGGACGTGGCGTTCTCGTCGATCGCGCAGGACGAGATAGGCCACGCCGCGGCCTACGACTCGGTCGCCGCCGGAGTCGTCGGGGGCTCGCGCGACGAGCTCGCCTTCGGACGCGACCCCGGCGACTATCGAAACGCCATCGTCTGCGAACGCCCCAACGGAGATTGGGCCTACACGCTGGCCCGGCACTGGCTGTACGACTACGCGGACGACGTCCGGCTCGAAGCGCTCGAGGAGTCGTCGCATCCGGAGCTGGCGTCGCTCGCGCACAAGATCAGGCGCGAGGAGCGCTACCACCTCATCCACGCCGACACGTGGGTCAAGCGGATCGTGCGCGGCCCGGTAGAGGGGCGGACGAAGCTGATCGACGCGGTCTCCGAGGTCTACGTCGAGACGCTCGGGATATTCGAGCCCATCGAGGAGGAGGCCGCAGCGGTGGCCGAAGGGTTGCTCCCGGTGCCGTCGGCGGAGCTGCTGGCGAGGTTCGTCGAGCGGACCGCGAAGGCGCTGGACGAGCTCGGGCTCCCTACCGAAGCGCAGCGGCTCTCCGACGAGACGGCCGAGTTCGAGGCGTCGTCTTCGGGCGACCTGATCGCGGGCGACCGCGCGCCGGTCGAGCTGCCCGCGTCTACTCCGTCCGCCGCGATGGGGGGCCGGTCGGGCAGGCACACCGACGACTTCAAGGAGCTGTGGGACGTCATGACGCTGACGTACCGGTCGCATCCCGGAGCGTCGTGGTGAGTGTCTCGGTCGGCACCGTCGAGGAACGGGTGTGGGACGCCCTGGCGGACGTCCTCGACCCCGAGATCCCCGCGGTCTCCGTGGTCGACATGGGCATGATCCGCGAGGTGTCGGTCGAGGACGGCGTTGCGTCGGTCGTCGTGCTGCCGACGTTCACGGGCTGTCCGGCGGTCCCGATGATCGAGCGCGACGTCGCCGCGGCGGTCCGGTCCGTCGAAGGCGTGTCGGACGTGCGGGTGCGGACGTCGTTCGACCCTCCGTGGACGGACGACCGCATCACCGAGGACGGCCGCCGCAAGCTGAAGGAGTTCGGCCTGGCCCCCCCGACGGGCAAGGGGCCGGTACTGATCACCGAGATCGGCCTGCCCGCGGTCGCGCGCTGCCCCTTCTGCGGGAGCGCGAACACGAGGGCCGAGAACCCGTTCGGGCCGACGCCGTGCCGGGCCCTGTACTACTGCCAGGCGTGCCGGAACCCGTTCGAGCAGTTCAAACCGGTCTAGTCACCTCGCGACGAGCGAGGAAAAATGGACGGATAGCGGGGATTTTTCCTCACCGGTGGGGTGCCCCGGCTAGGCCTCGCGCGGACGGACGACGACGTTCTCGTGCTGAGGCTCGACTGCGAGGATCGGGCTGGGCACCGCGTCGAAGAGGCTCGGGTCTACGAAGACCCGTATCCCGTCCTTCTCTACGACGGACTCGCCTTCCAACGGGCCGTCCGCCAGCTCGACCTGGACGTCGACTCCCCCACCGAGGGCGCGGGCCGTTCGCAGCCGCACTCCCCCGCTCGACGCGTCGACGTTGCCGAGCTGCAACGATCTCTTCAGTACCTCGACGGCCTCGTCGGTGATCTCGACGTCCATGGCACCCCTCCTATGCTCGGCCCCCGAGACTAGACAAGGAGCCCGACGATGGACGACAAGGTGCGCGAGTTCCTCGAGCACAACCACGCCGCCGTGATGACGACGATCAAGAAGGACGGGGGGCCGCACGTCGCCCGCATGGACGTCGGCCTCGTGCAGGGGAAGCTGTGGAGCTCCGGCACGCAGACGAGGATCCGCACGAAGCACGTCCGCCGCGACCCGCGCGCGGCGCTGACGGTCCTCGACTTCTCGCAGCCCTACCGCTGGCTGGGCCTCGAATGCAAGGTGACGATCCTCGAGGGCCCCGACGCGCCCGAGCTGAACCTGGAGCTGTACCGGACGATAGCCAAGGAGCCGGACGACGTGGACGAGTACCTGGAAGCGATGGTGCAGGAACAGCGTCTGATCTACGAGTTCGAGATAGTGAAGTCCTACGGGATGCACTAACGAACGGAGTTGGGATGGCAACCGAGATTCTGACCGGCGCGCTCGTTGTGATCACCGCTTACTACGCGTGGCAGAACCTTCGCATGGTCCAAGAGATGCGCGCAGCACGAGTGGCAGCAATTCAGCCACGACTCGTCCCTACCGTTGAACACCTTCCGGCCGGCCACGCAAACCTCCGCGTTATCAATGTGGGGCCTGGCGCCGCCCTCGACGTGGATATCCACCTGAAGCTCGACCCGGGCGGCCCTGACATCCACTACACAACCTCGGTAATTCCGGCCGGTGAATTTCACGATTTCATGATCCCAAGCGACGGCGGAGCGGACTCCGTGATCACGCAACTTGATGTCATTACCGCAACGTGGGAGTTATTCCGCCTCACTGGCACCTGCCGTGACGTCTCGGGCGCACCACAATCCGTTGACGAGCGCCTCCCACTGCGCGAGTACTGGGCGCGGAGGAAGGCTGCCCTCCACGTGTGGCACGACGAGCCCCTTCCGGAGATCGCGAAACGACTGAAGAATATTGAAAAGCTACTGAAGAAGAGCGTGAAGTAGCGGGGTCCGCCCCCTACTTCAGGTTGACCCAGACGCTCTTCGTCTGCGTGTAGGCCTCCAGCGCGTGTACGCCCAGCTCCCGCCCGAAGCCCGACTGCTTGTAGCCCCCGAACGAGACCCCCGGGTCGTACAGCCCCGACGTGTTGACCCAGACCGTCCCGGCCTTGATGCCGCGGGCCACGCGGTGCGCCTTCGTCAGGTCGGTCGTCCACACCGCCGCGGCCAGGCCGTAGATCGTGTCGTTCGCCACGTCTATCGCCTCGTCGACGTCGGCGACCTCGATCACGCCCGCGACCGGGCCGAAGATCTCCTCCTGCGCGATCCGCATGTCGTTGCGCACGCCGGTGAACACGGTCGGCTCCACGAAGTAGCCGTCGCCCAGGCCCTCGGCGCGGCCCCCCCCGATGGCGACCTCGGCCCCCTCCGTCTTGCCGATCTCGATGTAGCCCGTGACCCTCTCGAGCTGCTCGGAAGAGATGACCGGGCCGATGACGCTGTCCTCCTCGAGCGCGGGGCCGACCTTCATCGACTTCGTGGCGCCGACGAGCGACTCGACGAACTCGTCGTGGATCGAGCTCTCGACGAGCACGCGAGTACCCGCCGTGCACATCTGGCCCGTGTTCAGGAACACGCCGAGCATCGAGCCCTTCGCGGCGCGACGCAGGTCCGCGTCGGCGAACACGACGTTCGGCGACTTGCCGCCGAGCTCGAGCGTCACCTTCTTGAGGTTGCCCTCGCTGGCGTGGAGGATCTTGCGGCCGACCTCGGTCGAGCCCGTGAACGTGATCTTGTCCACGTCACCGTGTTGCGCGAGGGCCTGGCCCGCCTCCTCGCCGAAGCCCGGGATGACGTTGACCACTCCCTCGGGCACGCCCGCCTCGAGGCACAGCTGCGCGAGACGGAGCGCCGTCAACGGCGACTGCTCGGCCGGCTTGAGCACGCACGTGTTCCCGCACGCGAGCGCGGGGCCGAGCTTCCACGCCGCCATGATCAGAGGGAAGTTCCACGGGATGATCGCCCCGCACACCCCGATCGGCTCGCGCAGCGCGTAGACGAACATGTTGTCGTCGGTCGGGTTGGTCTCGCCGTAGATCTTGGTCGGCCACCCCGAGTAGTAGCGGAAGCACTCGGCCGCGGCCCACACCTCGCCCGACGCGACCTTCACCGGCTTCCCCGAGTCGATCGCCTCGAGCTGCGCGAGCTCGTTCATGTTGCGCTTCAAAAGGTCGGCGAGCTTGATCAGGACCTCGGCCCTCTTGCCCGGACGGAGGCCGGCCCAGCGCCGATCCTCGAAGGCCTCCCTGGCGGCCGCCACCGCGGCGTCGACGTCGGGCACCCCGGCCCGCGGTACCTCCGTGACGACGCCGCCGGTCGACGGGTCGATCACCTCGAACGTCTCGCCCGAGACCGCGTCGACGGGCTGGCCGCCGATGGTCATCTTCGGGGAGCCCTCCAGGAACTTCGTCACCTCGGGCAGAACGTCGATGCGCGCCATGGGAACCCTCCTGGGAACGATTGAAGTAGTCGAGTAAGCGAGTCTACGAGCGGGCGGGGATCGCCGCCGCGTACGAACCGAGCAGGCGGGTGAACGTCGCGTGCTCGCTGAGCTCGGCCAGCGCCTCGACCATCTGGGGGTCTGCGGCGGCGGCCGTGACGTCGGCGTAGAAGACGTACTCCCACGGTCGTCCGGCACGGGGCCGCGACTCGAGCTTCGTCAGGCTCAGGTGGCGCTCCGCCAGCGCGCCGAGGCAGCGATAGAGCGAGCCGGCGACGTGCCCGACCCCGAAGACGAGCGAGCACTTGTCCGGCGTCCCGAGAGGGTCGGCCGCCCGCGACAGCACGCCGAAGCGAGTGTGGTTGTCGGGATAGGTCTGTATGCGTTCGGCGAGCACCTCGAGCCCGTACATCTCTCCGGCGCGCCGTGAAGCGATCGCGGCAGTGCTCCCGAGCGACGCCTCCGCGACCCGCTTCGCCGCTCCGGCCGTGTCGTACTCCGGGCGGACGGTGACGTCGAGCGCGCTCAGGAACTCTTCGCACTGGGCGATCGCCTGCGGGTGCGAGATCACCTCGGTGAGGTCGTCGGTGTGCGTGCCGGGGAGAGCGAGCAGGCAGTGGTCGACGCGCACGACGGTCTCCGCGACCAGGTGCAGCCCGTGCTTGAGGAAGAGGTCGTAGGTCTCGTTGATGCTGCCGGCCTGCGAGTTGTCGATCGGGACGAGCCCGTACTCGACCCGGCCGACCTCGACGGCCTCGAAGACCTTGCGGATGGAGGCGAGGGGCGACAGCGAAGCATCGGGGAACAGCGACAGCGCCCCCTCCTCCGAGTAGGCGCCCTTCTCGCCTTGGTACGCGACGGTCGTCATGACGGCAGAGAGTAGGCGCGAACCGGGGGTCCGCTCGGAGCGTCCATACATAGCAGTGGACAAGCGAGCAGTCGTGGGTGCGGGCGTCCTCGTCGCCGCGGCGTTGGCGTGGGCGGCGTTCGGCACCGGCGCGCCCGAAGAAGCTCGGCCCCCGGCCGCCGAGAGCGGGCCCCACCTATTCCTGTCCGGCAAGTACGGCAAGGTCTGGCGGGTAGGCCTCGACGGGGCCGTCGCCGAACAGCACGTTCGCGAGCTGAACCCCGGCGATCCGCCACACCACCTGCTCGCCCGCGGCGAGACCCTGCTCGGCTGGGGTTACGAGACCTACCTACTCGACCCGGCGCTGGAGAAGGAGGCGACCGAGCTCGTGGACGACTCGCTCTTCGTCGTGGCGTCCGCGCGCGAGGACAGGGTGTGGGTCGCGACCGAGGACGAGGACCCGACGACCAAGGGACGGATCGCCGCGGTGCGGGAGATCACCACCGGCGGTCGCGTGACGGTCGGGGACGTCCGGCCCCCGAACGGTGCGTGGCCGGCGGCCGCCGTGTCGGCCGGGCTCCTGATGCATCCGCACGGCGACCTCGTCGTCTGGGACCCTCGCACGGACGACGTCGTGTACAGGTTCCCGGCGCGGGGCGACCTCGGGCCCACCCACGGCGACCTCGTCGCGTGGTGCGAGCTCGGGTGCTCCGAGCTACGCGTCACCGACGTCACGACGGGAAGGGAAACCGTGATCGCCCCGCCCCGGGGCTTCTGGAAGTTCCGCGGCTGGGACGGCGCCTTCTCGCCCGACGGCGCGACGATCGCCGTGCCGGTGTCCGCCAAGGCAGGGGGCAAGCGCGTGCAGCTGGCGCTCGTCGACGTCGGACGCGCGAGCGCGCGGGCGGTGCCGGACACCGAGACCGACGAGCTCTTCAACTTCGTCGCGTGGAGCGACACCGGCAGCCACGTCTTCTTCACGGGCGCCGAGGGCGACAGACGGACGATCTTCGTCTACGACCCGAAGACGTCGCGGGTGCGCATCGTCCCCGCCGACGTGGGCGAGTTCTACGACGCCGCCGCGATCTGACCCCCGGCGCGGAAAGGCCCGGCCCCCATACGGGAGCCGGGCCTCGAATGACCGAGTCGAGCTAGTTGTTCGGCGGGGCCGACGAGATCAGCTCGAGCAGCGTGCCGACGTCGTCGTCCTCGGCGTTCTGGGCGATGTCTCCGATGCTCACGATCCCGATCAGGTCGTGGCCGTCGATGACCGGCAGGCGCCGGACCCCGTGGTCGGCCATCGTCTTGATCGCGAGGCTGACCGAGTCGTCGGCGCCGATCGTGACCGGCTTGCCCTGGCCGAGCTCGCCCGCCCGCACCTGGGACGGGTCGCGGCCCTCGGCGATCACCTTCACGACGATGTCGCGGTCGGTGAGCATCCCCTTCAGCCGGTTGTCCTCGCCGCATATCGGCATGGCGCCGATGTCGTTCTTCGACATCATCTTGGCTGCGTCGAGGATCGAGTCGTTCTCGCCGACGCACTCGGCCGACTGCG
>DASQDO010000504.1:0-3256 GCA_035634135.1 Actinomycetota bacterium | reverse complement strand
GAAGGGGCTCGGCTCCGACTCGACGCACGAGCTGTCGCCGAACGTCCGTCTCCACCTGCTTCGCGTGCCCAGGGTCAGCGGCATGCCCGTCGCATTCCTCCCGCGCCTCGCCGCCGTCCGCAAGTACGTGCGCGCCCTCGGGTGCGACGTCGTGCACGGACAGGGGACCGAAGCCGGGTATGCGTGGATGGCGACCTGGCTCGGGCTCCCGAACGTGATCACCGTCCACGGGATCCTTCGCCTCACCCACGCGGTCTCGCGGCCCCCGATGCTGAGCGTCGAGCACGTCGGCCGGTGGATCGAGACGGCCACGTTCAAACGCGTCTCGAACGTGATCGCGATCTCCGACTTCGTCGAGGAGAAGGTGAGCCGTCTCGCGCCGCGCGCCCGGTTCTTCTCGGCGGGCAACCCGATCGACCGGCGGTTCTTCGAGATGGAGCTCGACGCCGTGCCGCGCGAGCCGACG
The DNA here is from genome assembly GCA_035634135.1 of Actinomycetota bacterium. Classification (GTDB taxonomy): domain Bacteria; phylum Actinomycetota; class CADDZG01; order CADDZG01; family WHSQ01; genus JALZEG01. The sequence goes on along the minus strand of DASQDO010000504.1, from coordinate 2,790 downwards.
GCCGTGTACCTCGGGCGCATAACCCCCGAGAAGGGCCTGATCGACCTGATGCGAGCGGCCGTGATCCTCGACGAGTCGGGGGTCGAGGCCACGATCGCGGTGCTGGGGCGCGCCTCCGGGCGCGACGGGCTGTCGTACGAGGCGCGTTGCAAGGACGTCGTGAAAGGGCTCCGCAACGTGCGCGTCGAGTTCCGGGGGTGGGTGCCCGACGAGGAGGTCTGGGACCTCTTGCGGCGCGCGGCGTGCCTCGCGCTGCCGTCGCACGACGAGAGCTTCTCGATGGCCGTCGCCGAGGCCATGGCCCTCGGCACCCCTGCGGTCGCGTACGCGGCGGGGGCGGTGCCGGAGAGGATCGACCACGGGCTCAACGGAGCGCTCGTCCCCGACGGCGACGTCGCCGGTCTGGCCCGCGAGCTCCGCAGCCTCCTCGAAGACCCGAGCCGGGCCGCGGAGTGGGGCCGCGCCGCGCGCGACAAGGCGCGGGCATGGCACCCCGACACGATCGCGCAGCGGACCGTCGAGGCGTACGAGACGATCCTGGCGCCGGGCGCGTGACCGCGCCCGGGATGCGCGTGGGCGTCGCGCCCGTGAGGTGGCCGGGCGCCGGCGGCATCTTCCAGTACAGCCAGTCGATCCTCACCGCCCTGTCCGGGAGGAGCGGCGCCGAGGTGCCGGTCTTCACCGACGACCCCGGCGCGGCCGCGTCCGTCTTCGGGCAAGAGGGGCTGAGGTTCGTGGCCCTGCCCGCGGAGCCGAAGCCGCGCGGCCGCCGGGTGCTGGATCGCGTCGTGGGCGACGGCCGCCTGCGTCAAGCCTGGAGGGGTTTCCGGGAGACACGGTCGCGCGCCCGGAGACCCGAGGCCATCGACGCGAACGTCGTCAACTGGAAGCCCCATCTTCGGGAGGCGCTCGCGAGCGCGGGCGTCGACGTCGTGATCTACGCGGCCCCCTCGACGACCTCGTTCGAGGCACGCACGCCCTACATGATGGCGATCCACGACCTCCAGCACCGGGTGCAGCCGGAGTTCCCCGAGGTCTCGCGCGGCAGGGAGTGGGAGACGCGGGAGTACACGATGCGCAACGGCGTCCGCCACGCGACGCGGATCCTCGTCGACTCCGACGTCGGCAAGGAGGACGTCCTCGACGTCTACGGGTTCACCGGGATCACCGAGGACCGCGTCGAGGTGCTGCCGTTCGTGCCGAGCCCGCTGCTGCACCGGCCGGGCGACGACGAGGTCCGAAGGGTCCGCGCCCACTACGGCCTGCCGTCGGGGTACCTCTTCTATCCGGCTCAGTTCTGGCCGCACAAGAACCACATGAGGATCGTCGAAGCCGTCCACCGCCTGTCGCGCCGCGGGGTGGAGGTCCCCGTCGTCTTCGTCGGGTCGCACGCGGACCCGCTGATGGAGGAGACGTGGCGCAGGGTCGAGCGGCTGGTGAGGACGTACGGGCTCGAGTCGCAGGTGCTGTTCCTCGGCTACGTCCCGGACGACGTGATCTCGGTCCTCTACGCGGACGCGCTCGCGCTCCTCTTCCCGACGTTCTTCGGCCCGACGAACATCCCCGTGGTGGAGGCGTGGTCGTACGGGCTTCCGGTCGTCACGTCGGACCTGCGCGGGATCCGTGAGCACACGGGCGACGCCGCCTGTCTCGTCGACCCGAGGTCGGTGGACGCGATCGCGGAAGGCATCGAACGGGTGACGACCGACGAGACGCTGCGCGCCCGCCTGATCGACGCCGGGCGGACGCGCGCGGGGAGCTACGGCCGCGCCGAGTTCGAAGCACGCCTGCACGCCATCCTGCAGCGCGCCGAGCCCGTCGTCGCGGCGGAGGGCTTCCGCGGCTGAGAGTTAGGGTTGCCCGGTGGCTGCCGGGTCTTCGCAGATCGAGACCGTCGCGCACGAGGGCCGGGTCATCGGCCTCGTCGTGCGTTCGGGCGCGCTCCCGCCGGAGACGAAGTTCCTGACCTCCCCCGAGGACAACCTCCAGCTCGGCTACGTCGTCTACCCGGCGGGGGGAGAGATCCAGAGGCACGTGCACCTGCCGCTCGAGCGCGAGCTCGTCGGGACCTCCGAGGTCGTGATCGTCAAGCAGGGCCGTTGCGAGGTGGACTTCTACAGCGACGACAAGGAGCTGCTGACGACGCTCGAGATGACCGAAGGCGACGTCATGCTGCTGTTGAGGGGCGGGCACGGCTTCCGGATGACCGACGACACCGTGCTGTTCGAGGTGAAGCAGGGCCCGTACACGGGCTTGGCCGAGAAGGAGCGGTTCTGACCTCGGTGATCCCGGTCAACTCGGTGTCGCTGACGCCGGAGGACCTCGCCAACGTCTCGGAAGCCTTCGAGACGGGATGGATCTCCTCGTCCGGACGCTTCATCGAGGAGTTCGAGACTTCGTGGGCGGCCTACTGCGGCCGGCGCTGGGGTGTGGCGGTCTCGAACGGGACGACGGCGCTGCAGCTCGCGGTCGCCGCGCTACGTCCGGAGCCGGGGGCCGAGATCGTCATGCCGTCGTTCACGATCATGTCGTGTGCGCTGGCCGCGCTCTACAACGACTGCGTGCCGGTGCTCGTCGACTGCGATCCGGACACGTGGTGCCTCGACGTCGACCAGGTCGCGGACAAGCTCTCCGACCGGACCTTCGCGGTGATGCCGGTCCACATGTACGGGCACCCCGCGGACATGGATCCCCTGATCCGGATGGCGGCGGAGCGCGGCGTCCACGTGATCGAGGACGCGGCGCAGTCCCACGGCGCGCAGTATCTGGCCGGCGGTTCCGAGTGGACGC
>DASQDO010000503.1:0-1932 GCA_035634135.1 Actinomycetota bacterium | reverse complement strand
GCGTAGCCGTGATAGCCGGGCCCCCCGGAGCCGGGGTTTACGCGCTCGCCGTCGAGCAGCGAGATGAACCACCGCAGCTCGTTGAGCTGGTTGTTGTCGATGTTGTCGCCGGTCGACACGACGAACGAGAGCGGCACGCCGGTCGCCGGGCCGCGGCGGATGCGCGCGAGCCTCCGGAGCATCGAGTCGCCGACCTGCAGCGACATCGCCTCCTGCACGCGGTAAGCGGCGTTGAAGGGAGTGCCGCAGCCGTCGAGCCACTCGACCCTCGCCGGCGACTCCTCGTCGATCACGTGGACGTCGCTGAGCTGCTTGAACCCCACGAGCGGGATGCCGGTGCCGCCGGGGTCCTTCCATCCGAGCGCGCGCGTGACGAAACGCTCGCCCGGCCCGAAGGCGAGGTCCTTCTCGCCCTTGCCGACGATCGTCCGGTCGAGCGTCGTGAGAGACGTCCGGGCCCGGTCCGCGGCCGCGAGCGGCGCCGCCTGAGCGGCGAGAGCCAGCACGAGCAACATCCCCCCGAACGCCCGGCCCCTGTTCATGCGACGGTCAGCCTACGCCCCGCCCTCAGCGGCGACAGCCGGGTTTTCCCTTCTGGCACGAGGGGCGGTCGGGCTCGGGAGGGTCGGCGGTCTCGAGCGCCAGGCTCGCCGGCAGCGCCGTCGCCAGGTCGTCGATCACGGGCTGGTACGGCTCGCCCGTGAAGGGACGGCTGTCGCAGGTGAAGCGCTCGATGTCCGGAGGCGCGGGGACCCCGGCGAACTCGTTCCCGTCGAAGCAGTTGTCCGAGCCGGCCCCGTCCCACGCGAGCTGACCTTGGCCGGCGCCGGGGATCGCGTTGCCGGCCACCACGTTGCGCTCCGGAGGCTCGCCGGAGGCAGTAGCCGAGACGAGGATCCCGTAGCGCGACAGGTCGTGCACCCGGTTGGCGCGTACGACCGCGTTGGCGACGCCGGCCAACCAGATCCCCGTGCCCCGCGGGATCCCGAAGGTCTCGGCCGAGCGGAGCGGGGGCCGCGCGGGCGCACGGTCGCCGTTCACGTAGTTCGACACCACGAGCGCGCCCCGGCCGGGGGCCGCGGCGCCGCCAGCGGATACCAGCGCGATGCCGACGCCGTTCCCGACGACCCACGAGTCACGGATCGTGACGCCCGTCGCGTCGAGCGCGGCGATCCCGGTGTGGCTGGAGCGTGCCTGGACCCGGTCGAGCAACGCCCCGCACCCCATGCAGTCACCGACGTAGAAGCCGGCCTCACCGCTCCCCCACGCGAACGACGACCGCATCACGCCCTCGAACGAGCGCGTCGCCGCGATGCCGTGCATGCGGTTGTCGATCGCCTCGATCCCCTTCGCGGTGTAGCGGAAGGAGTCGACGAACGAGATCCCGTCGGTCACGAAGTTGCGCACGGTCAGGTTCGCGATCGTCACCTGCGCGGCCCCCTCGACGAGGATCCCGGTGTCGCGTTCGTCACGGCCGTGCAGCACCGTCCGGTAGCGGTCGACTCCACGCAGGATCAGGTCGTCCGTCTCGATCACGACCTCGCCCCTGTAGGTCCCGGGCGCGACGACGATCGTCGAGCCCGGCTCGGCTGCGTCGACCGCGCCCTGGATCGTCTTGTAGTCCGCCGGGACGTCGATCCGCGGCCGCTGGTCGGGCTCGACGGGCTCGGGGTCGCCGACGACGACGACGCCCCACATCCCCTGCTTGCCCGCCTTCCCGTGGAAGCTGCAGTGGTAGTAGTAGGTGCCCTCCTTCGCGAAGGTGTGGCTGAACCGGGCCCGTGGGAACAGGTCGCCCGACACGAACGTCCCCGAGTCCGCGGTGACGTCGTGCGTGCGGCGTCCGGCGTTCGTCCACGTGACGGTGTCGCCGGGCTCGATGCGGATCTCCTGGGACGCGAACAGGTTGTCGCGCGCGGTCACGGACTCGTC
>DASQDO010000502.1:0-5781 GCA_035634135.1 Actinomycetota bacterium | reverse complement strand
TCGGCCTTGCCCCTGAGCGTCGAGCGGTAGGGGACCTTGAACGGCTCCTCGCCGACCTCGACGCCGAACTTGCGCTTGAGCCGCTCCATCGTCACGTCGAGGTGCGCGTCGCCCATGCCCCACAGGATCGTCTGGTGGGTCTCGTCGTTGCGCTCGAGGCGCAGCGCCGGGTCCTCCTCGATGAGCTTGTGGAGGCCGATCATCAGCTTGTCCTCGTCGCCCTTGGTCTTCGGGACGATCGCCTTGGGCAGCAGGGGCTCGGGCGGCTCGATGGACGGGAGCACGACGGGGTTGGCCTTGTCCGAGATCGTGTCGCCGGTGACCGTGTGCGCGAGCTTCGCCGCCGCGCCGATGTCGCCTGCGACGAGCTCCTGGACCGGCTCCTGGGTCTTGCCGCGCATCGTGAAGAGGTGGCCGACGCGCTCGTCGAGGTTCTGCGTCGAGTTGTGCAGGGTGGTGTCGCCCTTGAGCACGCCCGAGACCACCCGGAAGTAGCTCACGCGGCCCACGTAGGGGTCGGTCATCGTCTTGAACACGAAGGCCGACAGCGGCGCGTCGGGCTTCGCCTCGCGGGCCTCGCCGTTCGTGCCCTCTACCGGGGGCCGGTCCAGCGGGGACGGCCCCGCCGCGACGATGACGTCGGCGAGACGGTCGACGCCGATGAGCTTCGTAGCCGAGCCCACCAGCACCGGGAAGAACGTCGCGTTGTCGATGCCGTCGTGCAGCGCGTGGAGGATCTCTTCGTGTGAGATCTCGCCGCCTTCGAGGTAGCGCTCGAGGAGCTCGTCGCTCGTCTCGGCGACGGAGTCGAGCAGCGCGGTGCGGACCTCGTCGACGCGCGCCTGCCGGTCCTCGGGGATCGGGACCTCCTTCGACTTACCGTTCTCGTCGTACTCGAACGCAGCCGTGTCGATCACCGAGATGACGCCCTTGAAGTCGTGCTCGCGGCCGAGCGGCAACGAGATCGGCGCGATCCCCATGCCGAACAGCTCGCGCATCTGGTCGAGCGTGCGCCGGAACGACGAGTTCTCCCGGTCGACCTTGTTGACGAGCACGACGCGCGGGAGCTCGAGCTCGTCCGCGTAACGCCACGCCACCTCGGTCTGCACCTCGACGCCCTCCACCGCGGAGACGACGAAGACCGCGAGGTCGGCCGCTCTCATCGCGGCGCGCATGTCGGAGATGAAGTCCGCGTAGCCGGGTGCGTCGAGGACGTTGACCTTGCAGTCGCCCCACTCGATCGGCGCGAGCGCGGTCGAGATCGAGATGCCCTTGCGGATCTCCTCCTCGTCGAAGTCGCAGACGGTGTTGCCCTCGGAGATCTTGCCCAGCCGGGTCGTCGCGCCGGAAAGGAAGAGGAGGCCCTCGGCCAGCGAGGTCTTCCCGGAACCCCCGTGGCCGACCAACACGATGTTGCGGATGTTCTCCGTGGCGTAGCTCTTCACGCGCTCGTTCCCCCCGGATCGGTCCGACGTTTTGGTCAGTGGCCGCTCGCCGAGGCGACCGGTCGTTGGTTGATCGCCATGCTATCCGCCCTGGTCAAACCGGCCCCTGGGGCGTCCGTGCACGGGTGCTCGCTAGGATGCCGCCCGTGCTCAATTCCAGGATCCGGGGAGCTTGGGACCAATTCGCCCGCCCCGTGGGCGGGGTGGTTGCCCGGACCGGCCTGAGACCCAACGTCATCACGGTCCTCGGCCTGCTGATCCAGATCGGCGTGGCCTACCTGATCGTGGACGGCGCTCTCGTGGCGGCGGGGCTGGTCGCCGTCGCGGCCGGGATCGCCGACCTCCTCGACGGGGCCGTCGCGAAGGCGCGCGGCCTCGTGTCGCGTTTCGGCGCTCTGTTCGACTCGACCACCGACCGGCTCTCCGACGCGCTGTTCTTCCTTCCGATCGCGTGGCTCTACGGAGTCGATCCCGACGTGGCGGCGCACGACGAGCCGTGGGTCGCCGCGGTGTCCCTGGCCGCGCTCGTGTTCTCGTTCCTCGTCTCGTACGTGAAGGCACGTGCGGAGAGCCTCGGCTTCGAGTGCAACGTCGGCTTCGCGGAGAGGGCCGAGCGGCTCCTGCTCATGATCGCGGGGTTGGTCTTCGGCATCGTCCCCGCGATGGTCGTCGTGCTGGCCGTCGTCACGTTCGGCACGTTCGTGCAGCGGATGGCCCACGTCTACGAGCAGGCGCGCAGCGGTGGCCCGGGCCCTGCGTCGTAGCGGCGGGGCTCGGCCCGCGCAGGAAGGGCGGCTCCTCCAGCTCGCGTACTACGGCTACGTCGCGGGGTCGCGGCTCGCGCTCGCGCTCCCGGAGAGCTGGGCGTACGGGATCGCGCACTTCGCCGGCGGCGTCGCGGCGCGCCGGTCGCGCCGGCGCGGGCAGGTCGCCGCGAACCTCGCGCGGATCACGGGCGAGCCGCGCGACTCCGAACGAGTGCAGCGGCTCGTCGTCGAGGCGTACCGTTCGTACGCGCGCTACTGGCTCGAGACCTTCAGGCTCGTGCGCGAGGGCCGTGAGTTCTGGCTCGAGCGCTTCGGCGCCGTCCACGGCGACCGGCTCGACGACGCGCTCGCCCGCGGCAAGGGCGCCGTCGTCCTCGTCGGCCACCTGGGGAACTGGGACGCCGCGGGGGCATGGGTCGGCGCGACGGGGCGCAAGCTCGTCACGGTCGCCGAGGTGCTGCGGCCCCGCCGCCTGTTCGAGTTCTTCCTGGAGCACCGGGCGAAGCTCGGCATGACGATCTACGGGGCCGAGCCCGGCGTGACCGCGCGCCTGGTCGAAGAGGCGGAGAACGGCGCGGTCGTTGCGATCCTCGGCGACCGCGACCTCAAGGGCACGGGCCTCGAGATGGACTTCTTCGGCGAGCCCGCGACGTTCCCCGTGGGGGCCGCAAGCATCGCGCTCAGGGCGGGCGTCCCGTTGCTCGTCGCCGGCGTCTTCGAGCGGAGGTTGCCCGACGGGAGGCGCGGCTGGTTCGTCGACTTCTCGGAGCCGATCGACCTGCCCGAAGACCGGGACGCCGCGGTGGCCGACCTCACCAGGCAAGCCGTGGCGACGCTCGAGGAGTTCGTCGGGCGCCACCCCGAGCAGTGGCACGTGTTCCAGCCTTTCTGGGTGGCGGACCGGCGATGAAGGTCGGGCTCGTCTGTCCCTACGCGTGGGACCGCTTCGGCGGCGTCCAGTCACACGTGCGGTCCCTCGCCGGCGCGCTGCGCTCCCGCGGCCACGACGTCCGCGTGTTCGCTCCTCACGTCGCGGCGGACGCGCCCGCGCCCGAGGGCGTCACGCTCGTCGGCCGCGCGGTCCCCGTCCCGGCGAACGGCTCGGTAGCGACGGTCGCGTTCGGGCCCACGGTGGGGCCGGCCGTGCGCGACGCCCTCGACGAGTTCTCGCCCGACGTCCTCCACTTGCACGAGCCGCTGATACCGAGCATCTCGCTGCTGGCGCTGAGGTCGGCGGAGGTCCCGACCGTAGGGACGTTCCACGCGGCGATGGAGTGGAGCGCGGGCTACGGCCTCGGCCGCGCCGCCCTGGCCCCCACGTTCCGCCGGCTCGACGTCTGCACCGTCGTCTCGGAGTCGGCGCGCGCGCTCGTCTCGCGCTACTTCCCGGGCGATTACCTCCTGACGCCGAACGGGATCGACGCGCCCGCGTTCGCGGATGCCGAACCGCTGCGGCACGCGGACGGGCCCACCGTCCTCTTCCTGTCGCGGCTCGAGACGCGCAAGGGTCTCGAGGTCCTGGTCCGGGCGATGGCCGAGCTCGGGGGCGGCGCGAAGCTCGTCGTCGGCGGGTCGGGCCCCCAGGAGCGAACGGTCAAGGCGCTCGCGCGCTCGCTGGGCGTGGACGCCGTGTGGCTCGGCCGCGTGCCGGACGCCGAGGTCGCGCCCACCTACCGCGGCGCGGACGTCTATTGCGCGCCCGCGCTCGGCGGCGAGTCGTTCGGGATCGTGCTCGTCGAGGCGATGGCGGCGGGAGCGCCGGTCGTGTGCTCGGACCTCCCGGGATTCAGAGCCGTCGCCGCAGGTGCAGCCTTCCTCGTCCCGCCCGACGCGCACCTGCGTCTCGCGGCGGCCCTCAAGCGTGTTCTGGAAGACCCGGACAAGGCGGAGTCGATGCGGGCCGCGGGCCGCGAGGTGGCCGGACGCTACGACTGGGGGACGCTGGCGCCGCGGGTCGAAGAGGTCTACGAAGCAGCTTTCGCGCGCGGCTAGGTCCGGGTCAGCAGCAGCGTGACCTTCGCGACGCCCCTTCCGTCGCCGTCGATCCCGGTGAGGCGCGCCGGGTACACGTCGTACCCGCCCGCACGGGCGCCCCTGCGGGACGGCACCGCGACGAGCTCGTCCGGCAGGGCGATGCCGAAGAACCCCGGCTGTGTAGGCTGCGCCCGCGGGTTCTCGCGTCCGATCGTCACGTCCATCCACGACACCGTGGGCCCGACGAAGTGGAGCTCCGCTATCTCCGGGGCGACCATCCCGGAGATGAACGTGACCCCGTGCTGGCGATCGACGTCGACGGTCGCGCGGATGGGGGCCTCGGCGGGACCGAGGCAGCGCCGCCGGCCGAAGTCGTAATCGACCACGAGCTGCAGGCACGAGCTGCCCGTGCGGTCGCGGTAGCCCATGACGTTCCAGAGGTTCCCGCCGATCACGCCGTCGACGACGGGGAACATCGGCGACGCGCCGGGCCCGGGGTCGTCCGGGTCGAACGGAAGAGAGGCCTCCCGCGACTCGAGCACCTGTCGGATCTCGGCGAGCCGCTCGGCCCTCGTGGGCGGCTCGGGCTCGTCGACGAGGGCCGGGATGCGCAGGCCCCCGGCGATCCCGGCGGCTACGGCCGCGGTCACGCCGATGGCGCGCACGACCCGGGGCCGGAACACCCGGCGGACCCCCGATCGCTTGGGCCGGGCCGCCGCCGCGCGCGGAAGCGGCGCGGCGTCGAGCCAGTCGTGCAGGTCCGACCGGGCCTCGGCCGGCAGCGCCCGCACCGCTCGCCCGACGAGGTCGGCGACGGCCTTCGGCGAGCAGTCGAGGAAGACCGCGGCCCTCTCGTCGGACAGCTCCGCGTAGTGACGGAGCACGAGGGCCGCGCGCTGGCGGCGGGGGAGCGTCCGGAGGGCGGCGAGCTGCTCCGGCAGGTCGGGAGGGGCGGGCTCGGGCTCGGCCTTCGAATGCCGCACGAGCTGGGCCAGCAGCGCGTCGGCGAGGCGCCCGTCGAGCCGCCGCCGGGGGACCTGCTCGAGGGCGGCGTCGAGGGCCTCCCGAGCGACGACGGGGCCGCGGGCCGGGTCGGCGGTCAGGAGCGTGGCGATGCGGGTCGCCTCGGCGAGGTGGCCCTGGACCCACTCGGACCGGACGTCGCCCCGGGAAGACATGTCCCAATGCTAGGGGGGCCGGCCCGTAACTGCAGGGCCCGCCGCCGTTCGCACACGCCGCGGGAAACCAAGTGGTCTGAGTGGTCGAGGTGGTCGGGATTTCGACCACTCAGACCACTGGGTCCGGCAGGAGGGTGCGCGCGTGGCCGAAGTTCCACAATGTAAGAGCCGGTGTCGAAGGGCAGCTACGTCTGCGATTTGCAACCGCTCCGACGTGCCAGTGCCGTCGAACCGGCAGGCACACCGAGAGTCCGACGACCGCCCGCCAAGGGCAGCGACCTTCTCCCCCCACTCATCAAGGGGAGGGCAACCCGTCGTTAGCACAGGGGCCTAACGCACGGGGCCGGGAATCCACACGAAATTCCTAGCAGTCCGTTCTTGCCAGGGCTCGTTCAGGCCTTCCTTTGATTACGTACC
>DASQDO010000501.1:0-7061 GCA_035634135.1 Actinomycetota bacterium | reverse complement strand
CGTCGAGGAGCCCGACGGAGTGCCCGAGCTTCGCGAGCGACGCCGCGATGTTCACCGTCGTCGTCGACTTGCCGACGCCGCCCTTGCCCGAGCCGATCGCGATCACCGGCGTGGACGAGTCGCTGCGCGCGAAGGGGGCCGGGGTCTCCTTGAGGAGCCCGCCGACGAGGGCCGCACGCTCCTCCTCGGTCATCGACGTGAGGTCGACCTGGACGGGCGAGATCTCGGGGAACTCCTCTTTCAGGCGCGCCGGGATCACCGTGTAGAAGTAGTCCTTCAGGGGACAGCCGGGGATGGTGAGCGCGATCAGCGTGCGGACCTCCGTGCCGGAGACCGTGACGTCCCGCACCATGTTCAGCTCGTTGAGCCCGCGGTGGAGCTCGGGGTCCTGGATCTCTCCGAGGACGGCGCTGATCTGCTCGACGGTGGGCATGGCCATGCTGGGACTACTCCTGTCGCTCAGGGGATTACGCCGGAGCCTAGCTTTAAACGAGAACTTCCAGGCCCTCAGGTACCAAACGCACCGTGGCCTCCTGCTGTTCCCCGATGTAGTCGCCGTCGACCTGGACCGGCAGCGGGACGTCGGCGCTCAGCGAGAAGCCCTCGAGATCGTGGAAGTAATGCGCGTTGCGCCACCCGACGTGCGAGCGGGTGACGAAGATCGACCACGCGATCCGGGGAACGGTGCCGAGCCTGACCTTCGAGAGCGTGTAGAGGTCGAGGCCCCCGTCGAGCCGCGCCCGCGGGCACACCTCGACCGGCAGCCGCTTGAAGTACGTGAACGGACGGCCGTTGCAGCAGATGGCGAACAACGTGCGGACGGGCTCGTGGCCCTCGACCTCGACCGTCAGCCACGGGCTCTTCCCCCGGTATTCGCGGACGCCGGTGGCGACCGCCTTGCGGACGAACGTCCACTCGGCGCTGCGCGCCTTGGCCTCGGGATCGCCTTCGACGCGCTTCACGACCTCGGCGTCGAGGCCGATGCCCGCCGAGAACAGGAAGTAGCGGCCGCCGAAGTCGCCGACGTTGATCGACCGGCGCGAGCCGGACCGCAGCCGCTCCGCTACGTAGGCGGTCGCGTCGACCGGGTCGCGCGGGATGCCGAGCGACCGCGCCATGACGTTCGTGCTCCCGCCCGGCAGGACGCCTAGCGCTACTCCGGTGCCTACGAGCGTCTGCGCGGCCTCGTTCACGGTCCCGTCTCCCCCGAACGCGACGACGGCGTCGAACCCGCGGTCGACCGCGTCCGCGGCGAGCTCGGTTGCGTGGTTGCGCGAGAGCGTGTCGGCTACCTCGAGCTTGAAGTCCGCCGACAGCGCCTTCGCGATCACCTCTTTCGTCCGCGCCCGGACCGAGCCCGCCCGCGCGTTGACGATCAGCAGCACCCTTTGCACGGGCCGCATCGTATCGGGGCCATATCCTGCGACCGTGCTGACCGCCTTGGTCCTCGCCGTGCTCACCGGGGTCGTCGCGCGGCTCCGCGGCGGGTCGGTGGACGACCTCGCCGAGACGAAGTTCCGGTGGACGCCGCTGCTCGTCGCCGGGCTCGTCCTCCAGGTCACGTTCCTCTACTGGGAGCCCGAGTGGCTCGGCGACGGCGGAGGCCTCGCGATCGTGCTGCTGTCGAACCTGACGGTAGCGGCGTGGCTGTTCGTCAACCGGACGCTGCCGGGGCTGCTCCTCGCGGGGGCCGGCATGGCGCTGAACGTGTTGGTGATCGCGGCGAACGGGGCGATGCCGGTGCTGCCGCGCTCTGCCGAGAAGGCGGGTGTCGAGCAGTCGCTGGACGACGCGAGCATCAAGCACGAACGCCTCGACGAGGACACGATCCTGCCGTGGCTGGGGGACGCGATCCCCGTGCCGCCGTTCAAGGAGGTGCTGAGCGTGGGCGACGTAGTGCTGGCGCTAGGGCTGTGCCGCGTCGTGGACGCGCGCATGATGGTCCACAAGGAGCCCCGGCACAGGATCGCGAGCTCCGGCTCCGGGCCGCCCGAGGCATAGACGAGGTCGCGCCGGGCGCTACTCCCGGCGGATCAACGAGACGTCTATGCGCGAGGAGACGCTCAGACCGGTCAGGCCGGTGGCGAGGACGAGCGCGACGGCCGCGAACGCCGCCGCCGTACCGGTGCCGGCCCAGTCCCACGAGCTCGTGTATCCGCCGACCAGGACGGTCACTTGTTCCATGACCTTGCCCGAGACGATCGCCACGACCGACGCTACGGCCAAGGGCATCGCGACCTGGATCATCTGGGCGCCCCTGAGGGTCCGGGTCGAGACGCCGGCCATCGACAACGCCGTCAGGTTCTGCCGTCTTTCGAGTGCGCGGTCCAGCGCCGCTACGACGAAGGCGGCGAATCCGGTGAAGACGCCGAGCATCAGGGCGACGTGCAACAGCTTCTGAGTGACCGCCGCGCGAGCTTGAGCCTCCACGTCCTCGTTGAGGAATCGCAGCGTAGTTGTCGGGGCGACGGCCGCGACGCCCGCGACCACACGCTCCACGGACGCCGCGTCGGCGCCCGACGCGAGCTGGATCGTCGCGGCCTCGGGCACGGTTCCGCCGGGAAGGCCGTCGACCGGATACAGGAGATCGGGGTCACCGATCGTCTGCATATCCCGCTGCGACAGCGTCAGCGTCGCGTCCGGGAGGTCGCGTGAGAACGACGGGCCGGCGTCGATCCTCCTGATCTCGAGGGGGAAACGCGCCGTCGCATCGGGATCCTTGATCTGGCTCGCGTCGGACCGGGCGAAGACGTACGCCCGTCCCTCGACGCAACGGTCCACGCGGCCCTCGGTGAACGTTTCGATCGCCGCGCAGCTCCCCCACAGAGCACGCAGCGGCCTCTCCGACGGTGGCGGCAGACCCTCGCCGAGAGCCGGAGCGTCCGCCTTCGAGTCGATGAACACGAGAGCGGCGTCCGCGAGGTCGGGGTCGAGCAGGTCCGCCCTGGCCTCCGGGGGTACCTCGATCACGTCCAACGCATAGAGCTGCTGGTTGCCGACCTGTGTGTTCGCGGCCCGGGCATCTCGCTGGAGGCCGGTGGCGAAACCCATCGCGAACACCACGATGACGAGACCCGACACCACCCGAGTCACGCTCGCCGGCTCGAACTCGAGCCGCCTCAGCCCGAGGAGCTCCCACGGCCTGTCGGTCCGGCGGGCGATCGCCCGCGCCAGTGCGACGGGGATGACGCTGAACCCGAACGCGAGCCCGAACGCCGTCAGGACGGCACCTGCGAGCATCGCGAGCAAGGCCCAGTCGCCGTAGCTGTACGGAACCTCGGACGCGGTGAGGCCGATGACGAGCAATCCGCCGAGCAGGCCGAGCCCGACCATCAGGGGGAGCAACCGCCAGGGTGACCGAGCGCGCGGCGGGGCCTGACGCCGGACGGACAGGGCGTTGGTGACCGCATTCCGGGACGAGACGACGCTCAGCAGGCCGCCGAGCGCCGGCACCACCAGCGCGCACAGGAGGAACGTCGCGGCACCGGGCCGGGAGTCCTCCGGGAACCATTTCAGGCCGCCGAGCCCCGCGGACGCCAGAAGCGGGTTCAGGGCCGTGAACAGGCCCAACCCCAGGAGGCTCCCTGCGAGGGCGGCCGCCATCGGCTCCAGCGCGTTCACTCGGCGGGTCCGCGTCGCGTCGAGCCCGATCAGACGCAACGCGGCGACGCGCCGGTCGCGGGTTGCCGCGGAGAGGCGCGCACACACGGCGAAGAACGCCGCCAACGGGATTCCGACGAGCCCCAGGAAGCTGAGCACCACGATCTTGAGATCACCGCCCGCGATGTCGACCTCGGGATTGGAGTCGCCGCCGAAGCCTCCCAGCGGGCGGGCCACGTCCGGGAGGTCGCTGCGGGACTTCCCCACGTACGCGTACAGCTCGTCGGGTGCGACCAACCCGTCTTCGGAGATCAGGTCGGTCACGCCCCGTGGCATCAGGCTGGCGATCGCGGGCTCGGCGTCGAGCATCGCGGCGAGGGCAGGCGAGACGACCCCTTCTCCGGGGGCCGGGAGCCTGTCGACTCCTGGAGGCGTGGGTGACGAAGGTGTGGAGGCGACGAACACGATCTCGAGAGGACGGGTCCCGACGAACCGCTTGGCGAAGTGGATCCACCCCTGGTCGTCGGCGGCGGCGCCGGTGTTCGCGATGCGAGCCTCCGCGCGGTCCTGACGCTGGGAGAGAAGCGCCGGGAACGTCGTCGCCAGGAGGAGCGCAAAGATCCCGGCCGCCGTCCCGATCGCGATGAGGGCGAGGCGGAACGCCGCTCTGCGTCCGCCCCCGCGGACGAGCAGGACCGCAAGTCTGATCACAAGAGCACCGACGCGCGTGCGTCCCGTACTCGGCCGTCGACGACGTCGACGTGACGGTCACAGATCGCAGCGATCGCCGGCTCGTGCGTCACGAGGACGACCGTGGTTCCGCGCGCCCGCGCCAGGTCGATGAACGCGCCGAGGACTTTCTCGCTGTTCTCCGTGTCCAGCGAACCGGTCGGTTCGTCGGCGAATATCACGCGCGGCCTGTGGACGAGGGCTCGCGCGACGGCAGCGCGCTGAGCCTGACCTCCGGAGACCTCGCCGGGCCGCTTGTGAGCACAGTCGGTGATGCCGAGCATCTCGACGATCTCCAGAGTGCGCTCGCGCGTCTCTGCACGGCCTACTCGGTTCAACCGCAACGGGAGCGAGACGTTCTCGTGCAACGACAACTCCGGGACGAGCTCGCCGAACTGGAAGACGAAGCCGAAGTCGCGTCGCCTGATCTCGCTCAACTCGTCGTCGTCACCGGTCGAGAGGTCGCGGCCGGCATAAGCGACGCGTCCTGCGTCGGGACGGACTATCCCTGCGAGGCAGTACAGAAGCGACGACTTGCCGCTACCGCTGCGCCCCGTCACGCCGATCGTGTCGCCCGCGCCGAGAACGATCGAAGCGCCCGCCAATGCCACCGTGGGTCCGTACGTCAGATGCAACCCTTCGGCCACCAGCAAGCTTTCGCCACCAGTTGCTTTCGGTTCGTTCGCCACCGCAACCCCTTCGTAAAGTCGTAGGAGCGCCCCGGGAGCCGGGGCACTCCTACGATCGTCGTCCGCTTCTTTTCTGCTACGTAACTACTCTGACAGAACCGTCACCTTGTGTAGGTGTTGTCCTCGTCGCTGGAGCAGTTGTCCGCGTAGACGTTGCGGTCCCTGCAGGCGAAGTAGTTGGCGCTTGTCGTGTAGTTCTGGTCGGGGGCATAGATCTCGTAGTTCTGGTATTCGGTGTCGCCCGTGACGCTCGTGTCGCATGCCTCGTTGCCGTAGAGGCTCGAGTACGAGTAGCCCTCGGCCCGCGTCTTGCTGTACACGTTGTCGTCGTCGTCGCAGATCGTGTCGACGAGGTTGCCCCAGAAGTGCCACCCACCGTGGTTCTCGCTCGACGAGAACCACTCCCATTGCCCGTCGAACTTCGCGCCGGTGGTCGTGTGGAACAGGGTGTGGTTCGCAAGATGACTTGCGATTGCAGCCCCTGCGAACGCCATCAAGAACACGGCGACCAAGGTCAAACCGACGAATCTCTTTTTCATGTTTCCCCCTCGCTGCGCCCGCTTTGAGCACTAATTCATCTGACTCGATTGTTCACCGTGGGGTCAACACTCAGTAATGACCAGTTGTTGTGCGCGCTTGATGGCGCGTGTTCGCGGAGCGCGAGTAGTCACCCGCCCTGGGAAGCAGAACGGGCGCGTTGGTTCTAGGTGAGCTTGCGGTTGACCGCGTGCAGCAACGCGCGCACTGCGGCCGAGGCGACGTCGTCGTAGACGATCGCCGAGCCGACGACCGGCACCGCGTGCCCGTCGTCGAAGAACGTCGCTCGTACGAACACTGAGTCCGCCGAGTCCATGCGATGGATGAGGACCTGGTCGAGCTCGAGCTCGGCCCCCCTCTCGGAGAGGATCGGCTCGAGCGCCTTCACGAGAGCCTTCGCCGCACCGCGGGCGCGCGTCTCGCGCGACGGTCCCGCGTTCCCGCTGCCGTCGGTCTCGGTCCCGTCCGGCCACTTGAGGCCGACATCGACCCAGCCCGCGCTCCCGCGGGTGCCGAGCACGACGCGTTCCAAGACCGGCCTGCGGTCCTCGTGGCGGGCCGGCGCGCCGACGGTTGCAGGCGCGGCCTCTTCGACGGGGGGATCGAGCTTGATCGTGGACGGGGGCGGGGGCGGCTCGGCGTCCTCGAGCTGGACGACGGAGACGATGCGATGGTCGATCGGGAGGCCGTAGCCGGCGGCGGCGAGGGACTGGACGTCGCGGACGACCTGCTTGGGTGAGCGCGTGGCGGTCGCGACGACGTGGATCTCCTCCGGCGCCTCGGTGCCGACGATCCTGGCGTTCTTCACCCCGGCGATCCGCTTGAGCTCAGCTTCGAGCCGGTCCAATTGCTCCCTCATGCGAGGAAAGTACACCGCCCGTCTGGAAAAAACTACCTGACGCCCGCTGCGTCTTGTACGTATTTCAGGGAGAATCTGGCATGCCGCGAACCGACCGTCAAGCGGCGAACCGGCCAATCCGGCCAAACCCGTCAGATCATCTTCGCGCGCGCCTACTGCTCAGGCTTGTTGAATAGCGCGTGCGTCAAAGTCTCTACAGAGACATCGTCCCCCGGCGACAGTTCCTTCCGCACAGCCCCGACCACCTCGGCAGTTGCCCTCTCAAACTCGGCCTTAGCCTCAGACGAAAGGCGGAACACTTCACCGTCGGCAAGATCGGGAACGTACCGGTCGTAGACCGCGTTCCATGCCCCCAGCTTCTCGACGACGGGCCCCTCCGCCCAAACGGTGACCTGGGTTCGCAGTGCGGCCAAAAGCTGCGGGTCCGAGCCGCCCACCCCCGTAAAGCGGGATAGAAGCTGGAACGCCAAGGCCGCATACACCTCGCGCTGCTGCTGCTCACGGGCGCGTTGACGTTCCTCTTGCCACGTAGACAGCCCCGCTGCGGCGCCAAGAAGCGCCAGTCCGGCGACCACCACTGCGCCGCTAGCTTGCAGGACAGGGTCTTCGTTCTTGCCCAACCACCCAGCGCAAAAGGTGACCGAGCC
>DASQDO010000500.1:0-1834 GCA_035634135.1 Actinomycetota bacterium | reverse complement strand
AGCCGGGCTCGGCCGCGTCGACCGCGCCCTCGATCGTGCGGAAGTCCCCCGGCACGTCGATGCGCGGGCGTTCGTCCTTCCCCCCTCCGCCGCCGTGCGGAGGCTCGGGGTCGCCGACGACGACCACGCCCCACATCCCCTGCTTGCCCGCCTTCCCGTGGAAGCTGCAGTGGTAGTAGTACGTGCCCTCCTTCGCGAACGTGTGGCTGAAGCGCGCCCGCGGGAACAGGTCGCCCGACACGAACGTCCCCGAGTCCGCGGTGACGTCGTGCGTGCGCCGCCCGGCGTTCGTCCACGTCACGGTGTCGCCGGGATCGACGTGGATCTCCTGAGACGCGAACAGGTTGTCGCGTGCGGTCACGGACTCGTCCGCGGCCCTCGCGGGAGCCGCCACCACGAGGCCGGCCAGCAGCAGCGCGGCAGCGACGCTAGTGCGAGTGCGTCCCACGCCGCAGCTCCCGTAGCGCCTCGATCGTCGCCGGCGTCCGCCGGCCGTCGGGCGTGTTCACGACGAAGATGCCCGACATCCCGGCGTCGGAGTGGCCCTGGACGTGGCAGTGGTACATCCACGGCCCCGGCCCCACGTGCTCGCCCGCGATCACCTGGAACCCGAACGAGTCGGCCGGGCCCACGACCTTGTTGTCGATGAGCCTCGTCGCGTCGTTCACGGTCGCGGGCATCCCGGTCCTGTTGTCGGTCCACCGGTGCCCGTGCAGATGGAACGTGTGGAACGTGTCGCCGTGACCGATCACTACGAACTCGACGCGGTCCCCTACGTTCGACTCGCAGCGCGGCGTCGCCGGGTCCTTGCGGAGGTTGAACGTCGTCTTGATCATCACGAGCACACACGTCCGGTCGGGGACGGGGTCGCCGGCACGGCGCACCACGAACGCCCCGAACAGCCCCGCGTAGACACCGCCGGTCCCGTGCTCGGTCCCCAGACAGTGGTCGTGGTAGTGCCAGTACCCCGCGCTCCCCGCGTCGACGGTGCCGTCGGAGCGTGTGCCCGGAAGATGCGCCTGGAAGAAGTACGTCTTGCTGCGTCCCGGCGCGACGCAGCTGTCGTTCAGCGGCGTGCCGTCGCTGGTCACCGTGTAGTCCACGCCGTGCGAGTGGATGCTGACCCGCCGCTTCGCGTCGTTCGTCAGCGTGACCGCGAGGCACTCGCCCTCGACCATCTCGAGCGTCGGCCCGGGGATGCTCGCCTCGCCCGGCGCGGTGCCGTAGCCGACGCGGCCGTCACCGAGCGGCTCGGCGAACAGCGACACGGAACGGTCCGGGTCGTCACATACCTGCGCCCCCGGCTGGAGCGCGGACTGCCGAGCGCTCGTCGGGACGGATCCCACGAACGCACCGGCGATCAGTGCGCAGACGAGCGCGATCCGGGACGTGGTCGTACGCAACGCAGGGCCTTTCGATTGGGGGGTTGTGCCGCAAGGTCATGCAATCACGGGGGTACGACGAAAACCACCACCCGAACCGACTATTCGGGGGTCCAGCGCACCTTCAGGTCGCGGGCGGCGCGGGCCTCGTCGGGCCTCCGGACCGGGGTCGACGCGGGGGCCGCGTGGAGCAGATCGGGCTCGGCCTCGGCCTCGGCGGCGATCCGGT
This sequence comes from Actinomycetota bacterium, assembly GCA_035634135.1. Taxonomy (GTDB): domain Bacteria; phylum Actinomycetota; class CADDZG01; order CADDZG01; family WHSQ01; genus JALZEG01. The sequence continues at coordinate 223 of DASQDO010000500.1, read as the reverse complement.
TCAGGGCGGCGGCGAGCCCGTCGATGGTCTCCTTGCTCTCGGTCTCGGTCGGCTCGACCATCAGGGCCTCTTCGACGACGAGCGGGAAGTACACGGTCGGAGGGTGGTAGCCGAGGTCGATCAGCCTCTTCGCCACGTCCATCGCCCTGACCCCGTGCCGCTTGAGCGGCTTGGCCGTCGCGACGAACTCGTGCATGCACGTGCCCTGGAACGCGGTCGGGAA
>DASQDO010000499.1:0-3693 GCA_035634135.1 Actinomycetota bacterium | reverse complement strand
GGGTCCCCGGCGCGAGCCGGCGGGCCTTGATGTTCTTGTCGATATAGCGCTGCATCACGAACTCCCGCTCGGCCCGGCTCAGCGGTTCGAGGATCGGCTTCCCGGCGGGGTCCCGGCCGACGACCTTAGCCATGCCGACGGCGTCCGCGTCGGGGGTCTGCGGCGCGGCCTCGGGCAGGTCGACGACCGTCTTGCGGTTGACGACCTGGTTGTTGCGCGTCGTGTCGACGACCTCGATCTCGTACTTCTTCACGCGGATGAGCTTCGCCTGGGCCTGGCCCTCCGTGACCGCGACCTCCTCGTAGTGCGCGGTCACGAACCGCTGGAGGCCTGAATCGTGCGGTTTGAGGTCGAGCGGAACGCGCGCCTCCTGGCCCACGACCTGCCGCAGACGCTCCTCCTTGGAGCCCGTCGCGGGGTTGTGGTACGCGTCCCAGCTCTTCTGGGCCTTCTCCCATTCCTTGATCGCGGCCTGCTGACGCAGCTTCGGCAGGTCGTCGAAGCCGGCCAACGTGCGCGGGTCGGGTCCCGTCCAGACGTTCGCCTCCGCGAGGACGTCCTTGGGTGCCCCCGCGTCGAGCATCGCGGCCTTCCCGGTCTTCGCCGCGGTCAGCTCGGTCTTCGCGACGCCACCGACCTTGCGCAACGCGCTCGACGGCTTCAGGACCTCGGCGAGGTGCAGCGTCTGCCCCGTCTTCTCGAAGTACTCGGTCTCCAATGACTTCAGGATCGCCGCCTTCGCGTCGAGCGTGGTCTCGGGGACGCCGCCGAGATTCGGCAGCTCGTAAACGTTGCCGAGGTCGCTCGACTGGACGATCGTGGCCCCCTCGACCTCCTCGAGGTAGTTGCCCTTGCGTGCAAGCTCCGCGACCTCGCCGTTCGCCATGCCCTGGGGGGCCGCGGAACCGGCGCCCATCTCGATCTTCGGCGCTCCCTTCGCGACGTTCGCGCCGTCGTCGAGGACGCCGGACGCCTCGCCGGCGCGGATGATGCCGGCGCCGTTGCCGCGGAACACGATCCCCTTGAGCTTTCCGGCTCCCTTGACGATGCCCCCACCGAGCAGGGTGTCGAAGATCGGGACGAGGCCCTTGTTGAGGATCTGCGCGTCGCGCTTGGCCCAGCCCCGCTGGAAGGCCAGGGGGTCGGTCTCGGCGAGCTTCAGCAGCTCGTCACGCGCTGCGGACTCCGCGTCGTAAGCCTCCTTGAGCTTCACCGCCGTCTTCATCGCGCCCCTGATCCCGCCGCCGCGCTGCGTCTCCTCCAGCGCCTCGACGAGGTACGTGCCGTTCTCGCGCCACTTCGGGATCTCACGCTTCACGTCGTTGACGAGGTTCTTGGTGTCGGCGGCGGTGCCGTCGATCAGCGTCATCGCGTACGCCTCGAACTGCGCGCGCTCGTCGGGTGTCGCGCTCCCCAGCACGTAGTTCGCGGTGAGCATCGACTCCGTCCACGAGTCCGCCGCGAACTTCTGCGTCGCGGACGCGAGGTCGGCCCAGCCCTGGACGTACTTCTTCACGCCCTTGCCGACCTCTTTCTTGAACGCGGCGTTGTAGGCGGCGTCGAGCTCTTCGACCGTATGGCCGTCGAGGTCCTCCTTCGGCAGCAGCGCCGCGATCATCTCCGGCGCCGCGCCGCGCAACAGCGCGATCGAGAAGTCCGTCGGCGACAGCGGGAAGCCCGTCTCGCTTCCGAACCACTGCCTGCGACGCTCCGGCGGGAAGAGCTCGGCCATGCGAGCGGAGACCTCTTGTCCCCGGCGGACCATCGAGCCGTACGCCTTGCCGAAGGTCTCCTGCAGCAGCTGGTCCATCGCCTGCATGCGCAGCCACTGCCCGACGTTGCGCGTCATCTCGACGCCGTCCTCGATGTCGTACTTGAGCGAGTGCGCCTCTTTGTGCTCGTTCCCTTCGGGATCGACCGCCACGACCTGCGAATGAGCCGCGGCGATGCCCTCGGCCGTCGCCTGGACCTCGAACGTGAACGTCTTCTCGTCGCCGGGCGCGAGCGTCATGGCCGGATCGATGGCGGGCACCGGGCCCGACACGATCTCGAGGCCCCCGGTGCTCCGGGGGTCCACGACCAGCGGCTCCCCGCCGGTGAACGACAGCCCCGTCAGCGGCTCGTCGCCCTCGTTCGTCAGCGTCAGCTCGACCGTCTGTGTCTGGGCGATCGAGATCATGCGGTCGAGCGAGTACTCCCTGCCGGGGCCGTACGCCGTGAGCGTGACGTCGAGGCCCTTGAACGAGCCGGGCCCGACGACCGGGACGGCGATCCACTTCCATGGGAGCCCGTATTCGTGCATTTCGGGGTTGTCCCCGTACATCATCGAACGGCCGGTGACGCCGACGAGAGCCACCAGGTCCCGCGGGACCGTGCCGGTCGCCGAACGAAGGGTCATCTTCTGGCAGACCTGCAAGTTCCCCGCGCCGTCGCACTCGGGGTGCGACCGGATGTCGAGGTAGAGGCCCTCGGCGTCGTTCGACGGGACCTGCACGAGGTTGCCGTTCTGACCCTTCTTGAACAGCAGCAACTCGGTGTCCCAGAATTGGAGGCAGGGGACCCCCTGTCCCGTGCCGCACGACGCCTCCCACTCGAAGACCATCTCCCTGTCGAGCTCGACCCTGTTCGGTAGAACGGGCTCCTTCCACGGCCCGATGCGGTCGCCGACGCAGGGCATCGCCTCGAGGAGGAACAGGGTCGTCCCGTCGGGCTTGGTGACCTCCCAGTTGCTGCCCTGGGGGTTGTCCGTGTACTCCGCGGGGCACGGGGGGAGCGCCGGGGGCGCGGCAGCAGCCCGCGGGAGCCCTACGGCGGTGGCCGCGAGCACGACGAGCGCCACCACGACCGCTCCGCCGCGGCGACCGACGATCCCGTACGACATCCAGTGCCCTCCTCGCGCCGGCCCAGCCCCCGCTCGACTATGGCGGGCGAGGCCACGGCGCTCCATGGCCCTTCCGGGGGGTTCGGGCTTCGCCGACTACGTAGCCGTGCGACGGTGACGAACCTGAGCAAGCAAGGAGGAATCGGACGTACTCCGACGAACCGGTCCTCGGCGGGCTCGAGCCACAGGAGGTTGTCCGATCTCACGCATAGCCCTGGCCGTCGCTACGGCGGCCCTCGTGATCGCGGGCGGCGCCGAGCCGCTCCTCGCCCAGACACCCGCCCCGGCCTACGCCTACGAGGTCGTCGACCTCGGCACGTTCGGAGGCGAGCTCGCCAACGCGTTCTCGATCAACAACCGGGGTGAGGTCGTCGGTCGCGCCGAAGACCCGAACCGCGCGTCGCGGGGATTCCTGTGGCGCGACGGAGAGATGATCGACATCGGGGGCCTGAGCAACTCCGGGACCGGCACGACCGGCTTCGCGATCAACGACCGCGGCGAGATCGTCGGGAGCAGCCTCGCGCCCGACCCGCAGTTCGGCGGGCGGTCGTCGATGCCGTTCTACTGGTCGGAGGAGAGGTCGCAGGCCGGGTCGTTCACTCGTGAGGGCACCATCGACAATCCCAGCCCGCTCGGGGTCGGAGTGACGCGCGCGGAGTTCACGGCGACGTGTCCGGCGTCCCCGTCCACTCAGGGCGTCGACGGCCACCGGTTCACGCTGCCCGACGTCCCGCTGAGAGACGCGGTCGCGGACTTCACCGCTACGACCGGCGCGGCGCTGCGCGTCGCGACGTGGACGGGGGACTGCACTC
>DASQDO010000498.1:0-7390 GCA_035634135.1 Actinomycetota bacterium | reverse complement strand
GTCACGACGATCTCGTCGATCTCCTTCGGCTTCGTCGGCTCGGTGTCCCGGAACCTCGTCGCGAGGTAGCGCGCGAACAGCTGGCTCTCGCCTCCGTCGATCAGCACGACCTTCCCCGACGGCGACTCGACGATCGCGGCGTCGCCCTGCTGGACGTCGACGAACTCGACCGTGAGGAGCCGGCTGTTCTCGCGCTCGATCACGAGATCGGCGGCCTCGAGGTCGCTGCCGCGCGGGACGCGGATGAAGCCGTCCACTCGCCTCCACTGGCCACTCTCGTTGCGGACGGTGACGCCGATGCGGACGTGGTCGCCGGCGATCTCGCGGACGAACAGCTCCGCCCCCCAGGCGATCGTCTTGAGGTACCGGAAGCGGTCGCCGTCGCGGGTGTAGATCTTCGCGAGGTCGACGTTCAGCGCGTGGGTGGGAGGCATGGCCCTCTACTTTTCCCCTGCGTGTTCTGGGCGTCAAGGGAGACCGGGGAAACGAACCCGGTTGTACGCGCTCGAACCGGCGTGCGACAGTCGCCGGAGGAGCGAGAGGGGGAGGGATGGCGGACACACCACCGGTTGCGCAGAGGAACCTCGTCGTCTGTCTCGACGGCACCAGGAACGAGCCCGAGAACGGCTGCACGAACGTCGTGCGCATCTTCGACATGGCGGTCAAGGACGAGAGCCAGGTCGTCTACTACGACCCGGGCGTCGGGACGATGGGGGCTCGGAGCGCGACGACCCGCGCCGGAAAGTTCCTCACGCAGTCGTTCGGCTCGCTTCTCGGCCACGGGATCAAGGACAACATCGAAGAGGCCTACAAGTTCCTGATGCAGAGCTACCGGGCGAACGACCGCATCTTCGTCTTCGGGTTCAGCCGCGGCGCGTACACCGCGCTGGCGCTGGCCGGGATGCTGCGAACCGTGGGACTTCTCCGCCCGCACCTCGACAACCTCATCCCGTACGCGATCGACATGTACGCGCAGGCCGGCGGCTACGAACGGAATCCCGACGGCTCGATGACGCCGGAGGAACGCAAGTTCTGGGACGAGCGGAAGGAATTCAACGAGACGTTCGGCAACCCCGACTTCCCGAACAGATTCGACAAGAAGACACGGCTCGTCCACTTCCTCGGCATCTGGGACACGGTCAAGACCGTGGGGTGGTTGAACCTGCCGATCCGGTTGCAGGAGGCGCAGTGGCCGTTCACGCGCAACGTGTCGGGCGTCGCCAACGCGCGGCAAGCGCTGGCGATCGACGAGGATCGCCGGCCGTACGGGGACTACGCGCTGAACCTCGATCCCGAAGACAAACCGGAGCGGGCGCGGCAGATGTGGTTCGCAGGCGTGCACAGCGACGTCGGAGGCTTCTACGAAGACGACCACAAGCTCTCCGACATCGCCCTCCAGTGGATCGCCGAGGAGGCGATCGAGAAGGAGCTCCGGGTCGACGAGGCGCGGTTCGAGTTCCACGTCGGGGTCCCGCGTGGCGGGCAGCTTCCCGACGAACCGCTCGGGGAGATCCATTACCACCCCTGGTACTGGTACGTCCCCGGGCGTCGCCGTCGCGCCATCCCACCCGGGCACGAAGTGCACCCGAGCGTCCTCAAGAGGGTCGAGCTGACGGCCGGGACCCCGGACGCCTACGAGGTCGACATCCCGTAGCGACGGCTTAGAGCGAGCCGTCCTTGGCGAAGCGCTCGTAGATCTCCTTCGCCTCCGGCTGGATGAACACCACGCTCGCGGCCCCCACGAAGCCGTAGCTCACGGGGACGGTCACGTTGCCGACGTCCTCGGGCTCGACCTGCGACGCGAGCACGCCGAGGCGGAACATCTCAGACGCCGAGAGGTCGAGGCGCGCGTAGCGCCGCGCCGTCGCGGTCCAGCGGAACAGCGTCGTCGGGCTGTACTCGACCTGACGCCGGAGCTTGCGCAGCATCGCGATCAAGAAGTCGGCCTGGTGCGTCGTCCGCGCGATGTCGCCGTCGGCGAACGGCTTGCGCGCGCGGACGTACGAGAGCGCCTCCTCGGCCTGCAGGTGCTGCACGCCGGCCTTCAGGTTCGCGCCCGATCCGCCGGGGTCGTAGACGTCCTGAGGGATGTCCATCTTCACGCCGTCGAGGGCCGAGATGATGTTGCGGAAGTCTTCGAAGCCGACCATCACCCAGTAATCGATCGTGATGCCGGTGATGCTCTCGAGCGTCTTCGCGACGAGCTCCGGCCCCCCTGCATGCAGCGCCTCGTTGATGCGCCCGGAGCCGTAGCCGGGGATCGACACGTACGAGTCGCGCGGGAAGTTGAGCACGCCGCCCTTCATCGTCTTCGTGTTGATGCCCGCGATGTGTATCGCGTCGGCGTTGACGTTGTCGGGGTTGCCCGCGCGCGCGTCGCTCCCGATGATCGCGACGAAGACCTTGCCGTCGGTGGGCTGGTAGCGCGTGTGCACGCGACCGACGAGCAACGGCGAGGACGCGACCGGCGACGAAGCCATGGGCGCGGTCGCGGCGACGACGCCGACGAGCACGAGCAGGATCAACACCCGCCGCCTCACCGCAGCCGCCCCTGCTCCGCGTCGAACGCGACGACCTTCCAGTCGCCGTCCTCCTTTTCGAGCCAGAGCTTCGCGCGGTGCCACACCTCGATCGGGCTGGACTTGCGCAGCGCCTCCGCCTCGACGCGCACGACCGCCGCGGCGCGCAAGCCATCGTCGACCTGGATCCCGACCTTGACGAACCGCACCGTGGTCTTGACGTCCTCGACCCGGTCGTGGAGGCCGATGCGGGAGTCGGCGAGGACCTTCGACGCCGCGGGCGTCATCGTCGCCCGAACCGTCTCGTTGACGGCGTCCCGCCTCAGGAACAACCCGTCGTAGAGGTTCTGGATGGCGCCGACGACCTCGTCCCGCTCGCGGGTGAACACCGCGCGGTCGTCCTTCGTGATGCCTGCCGCGCCGGGAGCCGGGTACGCCTTGACCTGCCAGGCGGCCTGTTCGATCGGGGCATCCCCCTGGACGCCCCGTCCCGCGCCGACCGAGACGCGGTCGGCCGCGAGCAGCCACAGCGCGGACAGCGCCGCCACCGAGAAGGCGACGAGCAGTGGCCAGATGGTCTTCTTCATGGCAGGGAGAACGACGCTCAAGGGGGGTTCCTCGTTCCCGACGGTCGGCTTGGTGAGGGTACCGAGACGACCCCGCGTATCGGCGGAATTCCGTCGACGCAGGAGTCGGCGGGTAGGATGCGGCCCTCAAATCACATATGTCAAACGGCCAGAACTGGAGGACCGGATGGAGCTCGGGCTCGACGTAAGGAAGATGGGGACGCACGCGGTCGTCGACGTCAAGGGCGAGATCGACGTCTACACCGCCCCGAAGCTCCGCGAGAAGCTGATCGAGCTCGTCTCCGAGGGCTCCTACGACGTCGTCGTGAACCTCGAAGGCGTCGACTTCCTCGACTCGACCGGCCTCGGCGTCCTCGTGGGCGCGCTCAAGCGCGTCAAGGCGCACGACGGCAGCCTCTCGCTCGTGTGCACGCAGGACAAGATCCTCAAGATCTTCAAGATCACCGGGCTCACGAAGGTGTTCCCGATCCACTCCTCGGTCGACGAAGCGGCCGGAGCCTCTACGCAAGAGGCGTAGCTTGCCCTCTGCGCTCGAGCAGACGGCACCGTCCGTCCGGCTCGAGATCCCCCCGCAGTCCGCTTACGTCGCGATAGCCCGCCTGGCGATCACGTCGTTGGGACGCGCCGCGGGCCTCGACGAGGAGAGGCTCGACGACTTGAAGATCGCGATCTCCGAGTCGTGCGCGAACGCGGTGCTGTCGGTGCAGCAAGCCGGCGTCGACGCGCCGATCGAGATCTCGTTCAACGCCGGCGGCGACGCGCTCGAGGTCGTCGTGGGGCACGACGGCCCTCCGCCGCCGGAGGCCGCGGATGCCGACTCGCAAGGGTTCTCGACGCAGGCCGTGATGTCGATGGCGTTGCTTCGCAGCCTCGTCGACGAGCTCGACCTGTCGCCCCGCCCCGGCGGCGGGATGCAAGCGCGCCTCCTACTGCGGCGCTAGCCACCTCTCGACGAACGCCCGGCCCCCGTCACCCGCGACGTCCACAACCACGCGCGCCAGCTCGTCGATCGTGCCGGTGCCCAACCCGTTGCGGAGATGCCACGCCCTCATGATCTCGTCGTACGTGTCCTGACCGACCGCGCGCCGCAGCTCGACGAGCACCTCCGCACCCGAGTGGTAGATCGCGTCGACGTAGTCCTCGTTGGACGCGAAGTCGCCGATGCCGGCGCGCACGGCTTCCCGCGACGGCTCGGCCGCGCCCGACAGGTTCGTCATGAGCCACGTCCGTTCGCCGCCGTCTTCGCCTTCGAGCCACATCCGCGTCGACGCCTCGGCCAGGGCCTCGTCGAGCCACGGCTCCTCGACCTGGTCGCTTCCGACCGACGCGTACCACCACTGATGCGCGAGCTCGTGCGCGACGACGTAGCGGGACCTGGCCTCCTCGAAGCCCGCGTACGAGACGAGGTCGGGCAGCAGCGGGAGCCCGGAGAACGGTTCCGACGCGCTCGACACGAAGACGACGCCGGGATACTCCATCCCGCCGAGCCGGCCCTCGGTCTCGACGACCTCGACCTCCGGCCACGGGAGGCGCCCGTACGTGTCCGTGTAGTACTCGACGGCCGACACCGCAGCCTCGAGGTTCGCGGCCCCTTCCAGGCCTCGCCCCGCGGGATACCAGGAGCGCACGACGGTCCCGCCGGCGTCGGCCTCGAGCCCGCGCAGGAAGGGCCCGACGACGAAGGCCGCGTCGCGCAGGTCGGGGGCCGCGAACCGCCACTGCCGGGCGCCCCCGCCGGCGTCTTCGACCGAGAGCAACGAGCCCGACCCCACGACGCCCTCGTTCTCGTCGACGGTGAGCCGCACCTGGTAGTCCGCGGTCTCGGACACGAACGGGTCGCCGACCGAGCCGAAGCGCGGGAGGAGCCATTCGCCGTCGCGCCGGACCGCGACGTGCGGGATCCAGTTGCCGAGGAGCGTCAGGTCGCGCCACCGTCCGAACCTCTCGGGAAAGCGCGGCAGCTCCATCGTCATGGCGATCTCGAGACGCGTCCGAGCGAGCGGCTCGAGCGGGCGCGGCAGGTCGACGACGACCGACGTGCCGTCGAGGTCAGCGTCCGTCTCCCGCCCCTGCGCGGTCACCTCGAAGCGAGAGATCTCGCCGCTGCGCGCGCGGGCTTGGAACTCGCCGTTGAAGTCGGACGCGACGAGGTCGCGCGCGAAGGGGATGTCGCGCAGCGGCCGCGCGTACGCCGCCGTGTAGACGTTGACCCCGACGTCGTCGAGGGTGTCGCCGGTTCGGTTGACGTAGTCGATCGTCGTCGTCCACTCGAGCTCGTCGTCCTCGAGGACGGCCTCGACCACATACACGGTCCCGGAGCCCCGCCCGGGTGGGGGGCCGGCGGGCGACGCGTCTGCGACGTCCTCCGGCTTGACGTCGGCTCGCGCGACGTCGTCTTCACGCTCGTCGAGCGCCCGGTCGTGCGCGTCGGCGATCAGCGTCGGCCCGCCGTTGCCCACGAGCGCGAGGACCACGCCCGCGGCGAGCGCCTTGCGCACCCACGGTTCGGCCTCGCCCCCCGCGCGTCGCTCGGCACGTGCCCGTCCGCGCGGCTCGATGGTGGCGCCGTCGTACAGGGCGGTCCACGCAGCGACCCCGAGCCCGAGCAGCGCCGTCTCCAGCGGGAGCGCGACGAGCAGCTGCACAACCTGGCGGGCGAGCTCGTACCCGCTGGTCGCGTCGTAATCGAAGGCGGTCTCTTGCAGAACCGGCGTTATCAGCCGCCCCCCGATCCACAACGACACCCCGATCGCGACGAGCCCCACCCACGTGACCGCGACGTCGTGCCGGCGCGCCTTTACGAAGCGCGCGCCGCTGCGCCACGCGAGCAACGCCGGCACGCCGTCGAACACCACCGCGCGCAGCGCGACGCTCAGCAGGATCCGGACGATCGTCCGAAAGATCGCGAACGCCACCGCTCCCAGCAGGATCAGCGTCCCGAACGCCGCCGGCCCGGCGAGCGCCAGCAGCAAGGAGACGGCGACCGCGACCACGACGAGAACTGCGAACGTCTGCACGTGCATCCACAGGACCGTCCACCACGACCGTCGCGTGGCGCCCCGTGCGTCGTCCCAGCCGGGTGCCTCGCCGGGCCGGGACAGGTAGACCGCGATGGCGTACAGGCGGGCCCAGACGACGAAGCCGGCGACGAAGCAGATCCCAGCGGCGCCCAGGATCGCCGGTGATAGCCCCGGGCCGTGCTCCCAGATCCGTAGCGCCAGGCCGGCGTCCCCCGTCAGGAGGAAGGCGACGCCGCCTGCGGCTCCGAAAGTCGCGGCCGCCGCACCGGGGAGGGCGGCGAGGAGCGCACAGAGACCGGCGGCCACCCACAGCCGCGGCCGCGTGACCAGGACTTCTCGGGCCGCAGCGAGCATCCGGGCTTTCTAACGCACGCTCGTCACCGTTTGACATTTTGGACCCCCAAAAGCTAGGTTCCTCCGGGCAAAAATTCAGGCCGCGACGCTCCAGAAGCGGGCGCGCCGGCCACGTTCGCGGGGGAACACCAATCGACTCGACGTATTCGAAGTCCGATCGTGAGACGCTGAAGGCCATCTACCGGCTCACGCGCGGCGGTGCCGACGCGCACACCGGCGCGCTCGCCGAGGCCCTGGGGGTCTCTCCGGGCACGGCCACGGCGGCCGTGAAGCGGCTCGCCGAGCGGGAGCTCCTCGACCACAAGCCGTACAAGGGGGTCGAGCTCACGCCCACCGGGCGGCGCGCCGCGGTCGCGTCGATCAGGCGCCACCGCATCGTCGAACGCTTCCTCTCCGACATGCTCGGCTACGCGTGGAACGAGGCAGACCGCCTCGCCGGCGACTTCGAGCACGAGCTCCCGCAGGAGGTCGAGGATCGTCTGTTCGTCGCCCTCGACCGTCCGGCGACGTGCCCGCACGGGTTCCCGATCCCCGAGCCCGACGTCACCGAGATCCCCGACATGCCGCCGCTCTACGCGCTCGAGCCGGGGGACGTGGCGGTCGTCGCGGTGCCGGGCTCGACCGACCCCGACGTCGTGCGGTTCCTCGAGACGCTCGGCCTGCGGCCCGGCGTGAAGGTCACGGTCCGTGAGAAGCACCCGTTCGACGGTCCGATCGTGCTGCGCGTGGAAGGGCAGGACCGGACCATCTCGGAGCGCGTCGCAGAGCAGATCTACGTCCGCAAGGAAGAGAGAAAGACGACCGTAAGAAGAAAGGAGAAGAGCGCATGAAACCGCTCCTGCTAGCAGCCGAGGGGGGGTACCAGGAGTTCGATCTCGGCGGCACCGAGATGATGTGGCTGTTCTTCGCG
>DASQDO010000497.1:0-1780 GCA_035634135.1 Actinomycetota bacterium | reverse complement strand
GAGCCGGATGTCGTGCTCGTGCGTCACGGTGTCGCCCACGAAGAGGCTCGCCGCGGCCTTCGGGAAGTACTCGAGCGCCCCGTCTATCTGGCTCCCCGCTTCCTCCCACTGCGCGAGCAGATCGTCCAGCGGCATCGACTTGCGCTCGTCGACCTGACGTTGCGTCCACTCCGGTGAGCCGACGCCTTCCAGCTCACCCTTGGTCGCGTCGACCGCGATGCCGGTGAGGTGCGCGACCAGGTCCCGAACGCTCCAGTCGGGGCACGCCGGGACGCGCTCGCCCGCGTCCTCGTCGGAGAGCCCGGAGACGAGCTCGATCACGCTCCGTCTCGTCGCGGAGTAAGCCTCGCCGAAGGTCGTCATTCGTTCGCGGTGTCGCCGTCGTCCTTGCCGCGGAGCTCGTCCTCGCGCCGCTTGAGGTCGTCCTCCCACGCACGCAGACGCCTCGTCTCGTCGTCGAGCCGCGCAAGGAACGTCGGGTCGTCGTCCGGAGCAAGGGGCCGGGGGGCCGGGCGGGACGGGCGCGGCATGGGCCGGTGCGGGGTCGTGTCACCCGGACGCAGACCCGCACCGATGGGACGGCCGAGGAGCAGCCACGCGACCGCGCCGACCGTGGGGATCAGGATCACCACGATCAGCCACATGACCTTCGGCATGTTGCGCATGAGGGCCTCGTCGGTCGAGATCACGTCGAAGATGCAGTAGGCCCACAACGCGAGCAGGAGGATTCCGATCAGCCCGCCCCCGAGAAGGATCACGGGCCGAGCTTAGTCCACGGCCCCCGGAGGAATCGTGTGCGAGCGCCCTGCGTTGGGGGCACGTATGGCAACCTCCTCGGTCGCCGCGGTCCGCCCGCGGCTCGTTACGCCGGTCTTCGTGCTCATCACGCTGTCGACGTTCGCCTACTTCGTCTCGGTGGGCGCGCTGATCCCGACGTTGCCGCTGTACGTCGAGGGCCCGCTCGGAGGTGGTGACGTCGCGGTCGGGCTCGGGATCGGGGCGTTCAGCTTGTCGGCCGTTCTGCTGCGGCCGTTCGTCGGGCGCTTGAGCGACCTGCGGGGACGGCGTCTGCTGCTGGTCGCGGGGGCCGGGCTCGTGACGATCTCGGTGGCCGGGTACGTCGTCGTGTCGTCTTTGATCCCGCTCTTGTTGCTGCGCCTTCTGACCGGAGCCGGCGAGGCCTTCTTCTACGTGGGGGCCGCGTCGGCGATCAACGACATCGCGCCCGACGAGAGGCGCGGCGAGGCGCTGAGCTTCTTCTCGCTCGCGCTGTACGCCGGGATGGCGATCGGTCCGATCCTCGGTGAGGCCGCCCTCGGCGTCGACCGTTTCGACGCGGCGTGGCTGCTGGCTGCGGGAGCCGCCGGTGTCGCGCTGCTGCTGGGTTGGAAGGTGCCCGACACGCGGCCCCCGGACGTCGTGCCCGGAGCGTCGCCGTTGATCCACCGGGCCGCGCTGGTGCCGGGGACGGTGCTGGCGGCGAGCGTGTGGGGCCTCGCCGGCTTCTCGACGTTCGTTCCTTTGTACGCGCGCGAGCTGGGTCTCTCCGGGTCGAGCTACGTCTTCGCGACGTACAGCGGTCTGGTGCTAGCGCTGCGGCTGTTCGGTGCGCAGATCCCGGACCGATTGGGGACGCGCCTTACTTCTCGTCTCGCGCTGTCCGCCTCGGCCCTCGGCATGGCGGTGATGGGCATGGTCGAGTCGCCGGTAGGCCTGTTCGCGGGCGGGGCGATCTTCGGGGTGGGCCAGGCCCTCGCGTTCCCGGCGCTGATGTCGATAG
>DASQDO010000496.1:0-2231 GCA_035634135.1 Actinomycetota bacterium | reverse complement strand
GAACTGGGAGAGCTGGAAGACGACGAACTCGGCGGGCTTGACGGGCGCGACGCCGACCTGGCAGACGACCTGGCCGCTGTCGACGATCTCGGGCGGGTTCGTCTCCTCGTCACACTTGACGAAGAACGCCTGGTCCGGGGTCTGCCCGAACAGCGCCCCCTTGCGCCACTCGTTCGTGAGGAACGCGGCGATCGTGCGGCGGATCTTCGCCCACAGCGCGTGGTCGTTGGGCTCGAACACGGCCCACTGCGTCCCTTCGAGGATCGACTCCTCGAGGTAGTTGAAGAGACGCCGGACGTTGACGTACCTCCACGCCGCGTCGCTGGAGAGCGTGCGTGCGCCCCAGATGCGGATGCCGCGTCCCGGGAAGCTGCGCAGGCAGTTGATCCCCGAAGGGTTCAGCTGGTCGTGCTCGCTCTTCGTGATGTTGATCTCGAGGTCGATCGCGCCGCGGATGGTCTCGTTCGCGGGAGCCTTGTGGACGCCGCGGGTGTCGTCGTTGCGTCCCCACACGCCTGCGACGTAGCCGCTCGGCGGAGCGAACACGTTCGTGCCGGTCGCGGGGTCGAAGACCTTGATCCAGGGCCAGTAGAGCGTGGCGTACTTCGAGTCGTAGCCGGCGTACTGGGTCCGCCAGTCCATGATCTGCTGCGCGTTCAGCCCCGGCGGCGGGTCGAGGACCGCCATGCGATCGCCCATGAGCTCGCAGTGGGCGATCATCGCGAGCTGCACGGCCTTCATCCCCTCGAGGTCGATCGCGCCGCGCTGGTACGCGGCCATCAGGTCGGGGACGCACAGCATCGTCACGCCGTCGATCGCCTCGAGGCCGGCGAACCCGGTGCGGTCCGCGGCGTTGCCGACGTAGTCGTCGGGCGCGAGCGCGGCGGGCGCGGGGGCCGCAGGCGCGAGGGTCACCGTCACCGGAGCGGGGGCCGCTACCGTGTCGCCCGCCGCCGTCTGCTCGAGCGTGATCACCTCGGACTGAGCGTTGACCACCGTGACGACGTTGCGATCTCCCTCGCCCGCGGTGAGGTTCTCGAACGTCTCGACGACGGTTCCGGCCTTCTTCACGACGACGTCGAACGCGGACTCGTCCTCGGCACCGGGGGCGGGCGGCCTCACCTCGACCTCGACGTCGCCGTCGTCCACCGGGCCGGCGGCCGCGACGCGGAGCGCGGGTTGCGACGCGTCGGCCGCGCTCGGGAGCTCCGCTCGCGCCGCCGGGCCCGGCGCGAGGTCCTCGCCGATGCGGACCGCGTAGCACGCGCCGCCGCCGTTGAGGAGGTAGCCGTACACGGCGTGGGCGAGGTACGAGCCCTCGACGAAGTCGCCGAAGATGCCGGTGAACTGGGTCCAGTTCGTGATCAGCGTGGGGGTGTTGAAGGGGCCGCTCTGGGCGAGGCCGACGAACGCGGCGACGGCGGTGCCGACACCCTCGATCGGCCGCGACCCCGCCGCGACCTCCTCGACGTAGACACCGGGTGACAGGTAAGTGGGCATGTCGCCTCCTTCGTCGGACTGAGGGGTTCAGGCTCGGCCACGGGGGCCGGCCCGGCTAGGTGCAGCCGGGCACACGAGGGGGAAGCGGCGGCTGCCCTAACGGGCAATCGCGGAGGCGCCGGTGACGAGCGCGTGGTAGTCGCCGAACTCGCCTTCGGTGCAGAGGCGGCCCAGCTTCGTGTACTCCTGCGCCACTCCGCGGACGAGGTCGTGCATCGTCACGGCCCGGTCCGCCGCCGCGGCCCGGTATGCGGCGGAGACGCTCGCGTTCCGGACGTTGCCGCCGGACAGCTCGAACCGCGCCAGGAACGTGAGGTCGACGCCGTCGTCGCGCGGGAGCGTCTGCGGCAGGTTCACGTGCCACAGGCGCAGGCGCGCGGCCTCGTCGGGAAGAGGCATCTCGACGACCGCGTCGAGGCGTCGAGCGAAGGCCTCGTCGACGTTCCCGCGCAGGTTCGACGTCAGGAGAGCGACGCCGTCGAACGACTCGATGCGCTGCAGCAGGTACGACACCTCGACGTTCGCGTAGCGGTCGCGCGCGTCCTCCACGCCCGAGCGCTTGCCGAACAGCGCGTCGGCCTCGTCGAACAGCAGGACGCCGTTCACGTGCGCGGCCTCGGCGAAGATCCGCTCGAGGTTCTTCTCGGTCTCACCGATGTACTTGTCGACGACCGTGGACAGGTCGATCACGTACAGCGCCAGGCCCAGCTCCCCGGCGACGGCCTCGGCCG
>DASQDO010000495.1:0-3219 GCA_035634135.1 Actinomycetota bacterium | reverse complement strand
GACAGGGTCCGCTGGCACTTCGTCGGGCCCCTCCAGTCGAACAAGGTCCGTAACGTGGTCGGCGTGGCCGAGCTCGTGCACTCCGTCGACCGCTACGGGCTCGGCGAGGCGATCGCCCGGCGCGCACGATCCCGGGGGATCGTGCAGGACGTGCTCGTCGAGGTGAACACCGGGGGAGAGGCGACCAAGCACGGCGTCGAGCCCGCCGGCGCCGTCCGGCTCGCCGAGGAGGTCGCCGCGCTCGACGGCATAGCGGTCAGGGGACTCATGACGATCCCGCCCCGCACGGACGACCCCGACGGCGCGCGGCCCTACTTCCGGGACCTCGTGGCGTTGCGTGACCTCCTGGCGGAGTCGGTCCCCGGCGCGACCGAGCTCTCGATGGGGATGAGCGCGGACTTCGAGCAGGCCATCGAGGAGGGGGCCACGATCGTGCGGGTCGGCGAGGCGATATTCGGCCCCCGCCACGTCCCGTAACCCCGCCGGGATATCCTGCCCCCCATGGCCGGCGTGTGGAGGAAGACGCTCATCTACCTCGGGTTGGTCGAGGACGACGAGCTCGACGAGTACGCGTACGAGGAGCACGAGGAGGAGGAGCCTCCGCGCAAGCAGTCGCGCCGCGCCGCCGCCGCGGCCCCCGTGCGCGAGCCCGACGAGGCCTTCGCCCCCCGCCGCGACGCCGGCGTGCGCCCGATCCAGTCACAGCCGCAGGCCCGCTTCCACCTCGTCAACCCGACCCAGTTCAAGGCGGACGCGCAGGAGGTCGGCGACAAGTTCCGGGAGGGCTTCTCCGTCCTGATGAACCTCCACGCGGCGGAGGCGCGCGAGCGGCAGCGGCTCATCGACTTCGCCAGCGGCCTCGCGTACGGCATGGGCGGCGGCATCCAGCCCGCGGGCGAGAACGTGATCCTGATCACGCCTCCGGGGGTCCAGGTCTCGGCGGAGGAGAGACAGCGCTTCCTCGAAGAGCGCGGCTTCTTCAAGCAGGCTTAGGGGACCGCGGCCGTGGAGCCAATCGAGATCCTCTGCATCGCGCTCCAGATCTACACGCTGATCCTGTTCGCGCGGATCATCCTGTCGTGGGTGACGATGTTCTGGTCGCCGCCGCCCGGGCTGTCGCCGGCGATCCGGCTCGTGTACGACCTCACCGAGCCGATCATGGGTTTCTTCCGCCGCTACATCCCCGCGGTCGGGGGCCTCGACCTCTCGCCGATATTCATCTTCATCATCCTGAACATCGTCAGCCGCCAGATCGGCTGTTAGCCCCCGCGAAACCGGGTTTTCGGCCCGACCCGATGCGATACTCCCGGGTATGGATCTGACGGCACGCGACATCCACGAGAAGCAGTTCCACGACGCCTGGCGCGGCTACAACCAGGAGGAGGTCGACGACTTCCTCGACCGCGTCGCCGAGGTCCTCGATCGCGTCCAGCGCGAGAACGCGACGCTCCAGACCCGCGTGAACGAGCTCGACTCGGCCGTCGCCGCCAGCCGCGACACCGAGGAAATGCTGAAGAAGACCCTCGTCGGCGCGCAACAGGCCGCCGAGGAGGCGATCGCGACCGCGAAGGCGAAGGCCAGCGACCTCATCACCGAGGCCGAGCAGCGCGCCCGCCGGTCGATCGAGGAAGCCAACGAGCGCGTCCAGACCGCCGAGGCCGAGGCCCGGCGCAAGACGCTCGAGGCCGAGCGCGAGCACGAGCGCCGCCGGACCGAGCTCAACGCGAACATCGAGCGGCTCCAGGGCCTCGAGAACGAGCTGAAGAACCGGATCAAGGGCTTCCTGGACCAGCAGGCCCAGGCCCTGCAGGGGCTCGAGATCGTGGGCCCGCCGCCGTCGATCCTGGGCCCGGCGGCGATCAAGGCCGCCGGCGAGACGCTGGCGGGCGAGACGCCCGGCCCCGGCCCGGCACCGGCGACCGGGGCAGCTCCCGGCGGCGAGACTCCCTCGACCGAAGGCGGCCCCTCCGAAACGGAACGCTCGACCGAAGGTGGGACCGGCCCGGCCGCGGGCGAGACCCCCGCCGGGACGGGTGGCTCCGGCGAGGGCGACGCGACGGCCGCAACCGGAGGGCCCGAGACCGCGGCCCCCGTCCACGGCGAGACCCGGGACGAGGGCGCTCCCGAAAGGCCGGGCTCGCCCGAGGGCGGTGCGCCGAACGGCACGCCCGGCCCGAATGCGTCCCGGTCCAACGGCTCCGGGCTCGTCGACGACTCCACGGCGGGCGACGCCGCGCGGGTCGTGACTCTGCCGGACGCGGTATCCAGCGGCGCCGGGAACGTCCCCGCCGAGGCGGGGCATCACCGCCGCGGGATGAAGGGCCTGTTCTGGAGGGACGAGGGCTAGCCCGTACGGGCGGCCACCGAGCTACGCGATGACTCTCCTCGTCGGGGGTGCGGCCCTCCTGGCCGTCGGGGCCGGCGTCACTTTGATCCTCGGGTGGTCGTCTGACGACGCCGTGCTCGTCTGGGCCTCGCTGATCGCCAGCGGGCTCGCCGCGCTTCTCCTCGTGGCGGCGGCCCGCTCCGCCCCTCCCGACGACGACTGAGACGGGTGGGCCGGGGCTCACGCGTGCGTGATTTGCTTATTCCGCTCGCGCGCCCGCTCCCTCACACTCGCGTTCCAGAGGACATGGCTCGAAAAGGATGCGGCGCGACGTGAGACCGGTGAACGTACTGATCGCAGACGACGACGCGGGGATCCGCAGCTTCCTCAGCGTCGCGCTGGTGCACGAGGACGGCGTGGGCGAGGTCCGCGAGGCCACGAACGGGGACGAAGCCGTCGCGATGTGCCGGGACTGGCAGCCGGACGTCGTCGTGCTCGACTACTGGATGCCGGTCCTCGACGGGGGCGGCGCCGCCCGGCAGATCCGCATCGACAACCCGAACGTGCGGATCGTCGCGTTCTCCGGCGTGCTGCAGGGGACCCCCGACTGGGCCGACCACCACTTCCTGAAGGGCGAGCTCCCGGATCTCGAGCTCGTCGTGCGGCTCGGACGCGACTCGCTAGCCGGACTTGCGGAGCCCGACGCGGACGGAGCCGTCGCCTAGCGCGACCTCGTCGACCGCGGCCCCCTCGGGCGGGGCCTCGAACGAGGTGCTGGTCGCGAGCACCTCGCGCACGATCAACCCTTCGTGCGCGCGCAGCGCGTCGGACACTCCGGCGTCGCCGGAGATCCACAGCTCGATGCGGTCCTCGACCGCGAGCCCGCTCGACTT
>DASQDO010000494.1:0-1822 GCA_035634135.1 Actinomycetota bacterium | reverse complement strand
GGAAGACGGCCGCGTTCAAGGGGCAGGAGCACCCGATCGAGGAGCTGACCAAGGACAGCTTCAAGGGCGTGCAGGTCGCGCTGTTCTCGGCCGGCGGGTCGATCAGCAAGGAGTTCGCCCCGAGCGCCGTGAAGGCCGGCGCGGTCGTCGTCGACAACACGAGCTACTTCCGGATGAAGGACGGCATCCCCCTCGTCGTCCCCGAGGTCAACGGCGACCAGATCGCCAAACACAACGGCCTGATCGCCAACCCCAACTGCTGCACCATCATCATGGTGGTGCCGCTCTGGCCGCTGCACAAGGTGAACCGGATCAAGCGGGTCGTCGTCAGCACGTACCAGTCGGTGAGCGGGGCCGGCGCGTGGGGGCTCTACGAGCTCGACGCCCAGATGAAGGCGTACGCGACCGGGCAGCCGATCGCCAAGGAGAAGTTCCCGCACCAGATCGTGAACAACCTCTTCAGCCACAACACGAAGGTCGCCGACAACGGCTACAACGAGGAAGAGAACAAGATGGTCGCCGAGACGCGGAAGATCTTCGCCGACCCGAAGATCCAGGTGTCCCCGACCTGCATCCGCGTCCCGATCCCCCGGGCCCACAGCGAGAGCATTAACGTCGAGTTCGAGCGCCCGATGACGCCCGACCAGGTGCGCGCGGTGCTGGCCAAGGCGCCCGGTATTCGCATCGTCGACGACGCGGACAAGAACCATTTCCCCATGCCCCTCGAAGCGAGCGGGCAGGACGACGTGCTCGTCGGGCGGATCCGCCAGGACATCAGTCGTGACGACGGGCGCGGGATCGACCTGTTCGTGAGCGGGGACCAGGTGCGCAAGGGCGCCGCGACGAACGCGGTGCAGATCGCGGAGCGGTTGGTGTGAGAAACCCGGACCGCGCACCTGGACCGACAACGCGTCTCGACAAACCAAGCCCACGGAAAGGACCGCGTTTTTGCCGCAGCAACCCTCGCTCAAAGACCTCCTCTCCGTCGCCGCCGACGCCGCTTATCTCGCGGGGCGGCGCACGCTCGCTTACTTCAACGCCGAGGTGGCGGTCGAGACCAAGAGCGACGACACGCCGGTGACCCGGGCCGACCGGGAAGCCGAGCTCGTCATCCGGGAGCGGGTCACGCGGTTCTTCCCGGACCACGCGGTGCTCGGCGAGGAACACGGGGAGACGAGCGGCAACCCCGAGTACCGCTGGATCATCGACCCGATCGACGGCACGAAATCCTTCATCCACGGCGTGCCGCTCTACGGCGTCCTCATCGGCGTCGAGGTCCGCGGGCGGCCGAGCGTCGGCGTGATCTACGCGCCGGGCACGGACGAGCTCGTGGCGGCCGCCGACGGGCTGGGGTGCACGTGCAACGGGCGGACGAGCCGGGTGTCGCGGGTCGAGCGGATCGAGGACGCGACGGTGCTCGCCGGCAGCATCACCCGCGCGCTCGCGCGGTCGGACGCCTACGAGAAGCTCGCGAGCCGCGCGAAGCTCAACCGCGGCTGGGGCGACGCCTACGGCTACCTCCTCGTCGCCACGGGCCGGGCCGAGGTCATGCTCGACCCGGTGCTCAACCCGTGGGACTGCGCCCCGCTACCGCCCATCCTCCGCGAGGCCGGCGGGCGGTTCACCACCTGGGCGGGCGAGGAAACGATCTGGGGCCCGGACGGCGTCGCGACCAACGGGGCGCTGAACGAACACGTGCTGTCGGTGCTTCGCGCGGAAACCCGCCGCGCGGACGCGAACATGAAGGGCGACTGAACGTTCCCGGGGCTCGGGGGGGCGCCTCGCGCGGAGATTCTGCGGCTCCGCTCCGGTCGTTCCTCCC
>DASQDO010000493.1:0-3284 GCA_035634135.1 Actinomycetota bacterium | reverse complement strand
GAGAAGACGACCGACGACGAGCCGATCCCCCAGAACAGCAGCGCGGCGCTCGAGTCGAAGAAGCGCTTGCCGTCGCCGAAGAACCACCGGACGTCCTCCGAGCCCCAGCCGCTGGTGCGCTCGGCGCTCACGGTGAAGCTCGCGGAGACCGAGTCGGCGGTGACGGAGGTGGCCGTGACCGACGCCTGGGGGCCGATGGGAGACCGCACGGCCTCGCCGGTGACGTCGATCGCCGCGGCCTCCGCCGGGACGCACGTGACCTTCCGCAGCGACGCGGCCGCAGGGCCCTCGGCGACGACGTCGACGAGATAGCGGTTGCTCGCCGAAGCGTCCCGGGGTGGGTCGACGACGAGGTGGGTCAATGCGAGCTCGAGGGCCGGGTTCTCCGGGTCGCCGCACACCCACGACGTGACGTAGAAGTTCGTGAGGTTGTCGTTGTCGGCCGGAGCGGCGGCGGGGTCGAAGCCGGCGGGCACGTAGTCCCGGCCCTGTGCCCGCGGGATCGGGAAGAACGCGGTGTGCTCGGAGCAGTCGGTCAGCTCGATCGAGCGGGTCCGGGGGGCTGCCGCGGCGGAAGGGCTGAGCGACGCGGCGACGACGACGGCCGCGGCGAGTGCACTGAGGTGCCGCATCGTGGGTCCCATGGCTTGAAGGGTTCGATATGAGGGCCCTCGGTCCTCTGGCACCGGTGCGTCACCGTCGTGTCAGCGGATATCACCTGTTAGCCTCAGAAATTCAGGCCCCAGTGGAGCAGCTAGGAGTGCTCATCTCCCTGTCAAGGAGAAGGTCGCCGGTTCAAATCCGGTCTGGGGCGCTCTAACTAACAGCCCTTCCCCGACGTCAGCTTGATCGTGTCGGCCCCGAGCCGGATCTCCGGCGGCGCCGAGAGCCAGTTCCACGAGACCTCGGCCCCCGTGGCGAACGCGAGCTTTGCGCCGGTCCGGCCCTTCCACGACACCCCGACCCGAGGCTCGCCGGCCTTCCCCGTGGGCGTCAGCTTGCCGGGGAGCAGCTCGAGCGCCTGCGAGACGCTTCCGGGCTGGATCGCGTTCTCCGCCGCCGTGGCCCCGAGGTGGACGAGCGTGGACGTCGTCGACCGGGTCGTGATCGTCTCGCCGGGGACCCGCGCGTGCATCTGGTAGCCCCCGCCCTCGGGGATCTCGATGTAGAAGCTGAGCTCGCTCGTGCAGTAGCCGGGAAGGGCGTCGAACGTCGCCTGCGCCCACGCGACGCCGTAGTCGTTGTTGAGGTCCAGCTCCCAGAGGGGGTCGAACGCGAAGAAGTAGATGCAGAAGGCGACCTTGATCACGGGCTTGCCGTTCGACTTCAGCGTCTGGTCGTCGCACTGCTGGTCGGGCTCGTAGAAGTTGCCCTCGGCGGTCGGCGGATCGTCGGCCGAGAGCTGCTGGGCCGCGTGCGCGGCGGGTCCGCCCAGCGTCGCCAGGCATACGAGCACCGCTGCGAGGACCTTTCGCACGTAGAGAGGGTTAGACGGGGGCAGGGGCCTGACCTGCTCGGGGGCGCGGCCGGTCTCGGCCCGGAATAGCCTCCGAGGGGGCCCTGTTCCCCGGATGAGACGACTTACGACGCCGATCGAGGAGCGGGCGAATGAGACTCGAGGGGATCCACCACATCACGGCGATCACCGGGGACGCCCCCGGGAACGTCGAGTTCTACGCCGGCACGCTCGGGCTGAGGATGGTCAAGAAGACCGTCAACCAGGACGACCCGACCGTCTACCACCTGTTCTACGCCGACGAGAAGGGCAGCCCCGGCTCCGACATCACGTTCTTCGAGTACCCCGGGCTGAGCCGCGGCCGTGCGGGGGCCGGGATGGTCCACCGCATCGTGTGGCGGGTGGCGTCGCCGGAGTCGCTCGACTTCTGGGCCGGCCGCCTCGCCGAGGCGGGCGTCGAGGTCGAGCGGGGCGAGGGCTACCTGAGGTTCGAGGACCCCGAGGGCCTGGGGCTCGAGCTGCGGGTCACGGACTCGTCGGAGCCCCCGCTGCGGGCGAGCCACCCGGACGTCCCCGCGGAGCACGCGCTGCTCGGCTTCGACGGCGTGCGGGCGTACAGCGCGGATGCTTCGGAGAGCGCGGAGTTCCTGCGAGACGGCCTCGGCTTCACGGAGTCGGACCCTGGCCAGTGGACGGCCCGCGGCGAGGAGCGGGGCTCGTTCTACGGCTACGACCCGGCCCCCGAGGCGCGCGGACTGAACGGGGCCGGGACCGTCCACCACGTCGCCTGGTCGTCACCGATAGACGAGCACGACGCGTGGCGCGAGCGGGTCGCCGGTGCGGGGGCCCAGGTCACGCCGGTGATCGACCGTTTCTACTTCAAGTCGATCTACTTCCGGGAGCCGTCGGGGATCCTGTTCGAGATAGCGACGATGGGGCCGGGCTTCACGGCGGACGAGCCGCTCGAGAGCCTGGGCGAGTCGCTCTCGCTGCCGCCGAACTACCAGCACTTGCGGGAGAAGCTGGAGGAGGTCCTGACGCCGCTGCCCAACCCGCGGGGGCGCGCTTGAAGTAATGGCACTGGAGATGCGGGGCTCGTGCGAACGCTGCGGGACGGGGCTGGCTCCGAACGACGAAGCGTTCATCTGCAGCTACGAGTGCACGTTCTGTTCCGCTTGCGCCCGAGAGATGGCGTCGGTGTGTCCGAACTGCGGGGGCGAGCTCGTGGCCCGGGCGCGGCGCGTGTGACAATTCGTGCACGTGGGTGACGACAACGTTCTAGGTTTCGGCGGCCTCTCGCGAAGTGGGAAAGCCGTTGGCTAATGGTGACGCGGCGTTCGTCATCTGCCAGATCGGCAGCCCCGGTTCACAGACCCGCGAGCGAACGGACGAGCTCTGCGACTTCGTTCTGAAGCCACCGCTCGAGGAGCGGGGTCTGCGATTGGCCCGCGCCGATGAAGATCCGACCCCCGGCACGGTGAGCGTCCAGATCATCCAGGCGATCGTCAACGCCAAGGTCGTCGTTGCAGATCTGACGGGGCGAAACGCGAACGTGTACTACGAGCTGGGCGTCGCTCACTCCTTCGCCAAACCGCTCCTGATCCTCGTCGACTCGACGGACAGCCTTGCCTTCGACCTCCAAGGAGAGAGGGCGATCGTCATAGGCGACGACGGGGCCGAGATCGGTGCGAGGAAGGCCGCGGCGGCAGCGGACGAGGTCCGGCGGCAGCTCGACGTCGTCTTGGCTCCGGGCTATGTGCCTCAATCCCTGGTTCGAGGTGCGGGAGTGACGTCGTCGCTCGAGCGCTTCGCGACCGACGACCCTGTC